>NZ_JBNNWE010000115.1:0-18873 GCF_050280905.1 Pseudomonas sp. NPDC086278 | reverse complement strand
GCCATGATTGTGCTCGGGAATGCTGCCCAGGCCAGCCGGGTGTTCGATCCAGTCGTCGAACGCGAATGGAAAGTCCGGGCCGAAAATGGTGACTGGTTTTTTACCGTCTGCAGGATGGCGATTGTTCTTGTTCATGGCTGACCTTGCTGGCGACCCGACGCGAAATGCGCATCTGAGTATAGGAAAAGATGGCAGCCATTCTAGAGAGCATAGAACACGTTAATAAGACGCAAAGTGTCGTCGTTTTGCCAACTTGCTGATCAATATGACGATCAATCACTGCATATTTACCAGTGTGGGACGCGGGCTTGCTCGCGAAGAGGAAGTATCAGTCACCATTGCTGTTGGCTGCCCCAGCGCATTCGCGAGCAAGCCCGCTCCCACGCTGGACACTGTCTAAACCGGCTGCCCCCGATCAATCTTGCTGCTGAGGATGATCGACGTCGTCGTCTTCTCCACCCCGTCCACGCTGCCAATTTGATCCAGCAACTGATCCAGTTGCTCCGGGGACTCCGTACGCAACCATGCCACATAATCGAATTCGCCACTGACCGCACACAACTGCTGCACCTGGGCCATGGCACTGAGCCGACGCAACACTTCCTTGCCGGAACGCGGTTGCACGGTGATCCCGACATACGCCTGCAATCCACCATCGACCACGCGCTGACCCAAACGCACGCCGTAACCGGTGATGACTTTGGCTTTCTCCAGCCGCGCCAGCCGCGAGGTCACGGTGGTCCGGGCGATGCCCAATTGCCGGGCAAGCATGGCCACGCTTTCGCGGGCATTGAGCTGCAGGGCCGCAATCAATTGGCGGTCGATTTCGTCAAGAACGGGTGGGCGAGTGTCAGGCAAAGGTGCTCTCCGGCAACTGGCATCAAGTGTGGGGCATGTTACAGCGATTGAACTGCCTCTGACTGAAAGAGGGCTTGGAAAGCCGAACGCCAGGCACGAAAAAGCCGCGTATTAGCGCACGAACTTGAACCGAGGACCAAAGGATTATGAATTGCCGGGCGACCGGGTGCGCCTGGAGAAATCATTCGTAGGTGGACGTAAGTTGGCATAGTTGGAGGGTTCCAAGTTTATGCTGTTGAGCGTAGTGAGCATCGAGCTTCATTTTGTCGCAAATTGGTATCTTTTAGTCGAAAGCAGAATGATCTAACTATCTGATTGCCGTCAGGGTCACCCATGCACTTAATCACGAGGTGTCCGCATGCTCCCTATTAATCGACGTAACTTTCTAAAAGCCAGTGCCACAACGGCCTTGGCCGCCGGGTCTTTCGTTGGCCTGCCTGCGAGTATTCGTAATGCGCTTGCCAGCATTGACCCCACTGAACTCCCTACGTCGCTGGCGGGCATAGAACACGTTGTGATTTTTATGCAAGAAAACCGGTCGTATGACCACTATTTCGCCACCCTTCCGGGAGGCAGGGGTATTTTCGATCCGCGCCCAGCGCCGCTGCCAACAGGAAAGTCGGCATTTTTTCAAACTAAAAAAAGCGACCCGACTACTCACTATGCGCCCTTCAAGTTCAAAGATGTCTATAAAGAAAATACCTACACCAATATAAAGCTGGTTCACGACTGGGCGTACAACGCCGACTGGAAAAACTGGGATATCTGGTTTGACAATAGAGACCCTGATTTACAAGGCACACACGGCTATTTAGATAAAGACGATATTCCCTTTTACTACGCCTTGGCCCAGAACTTTACCCTTTGCGATAATTATCATTGCTCGCTGTATGCGGGTACCAATATAAATAGACGCTATTTGTGGAGTGGTACATCCGGTGCCGGGCTCAAGCAAGCAATAGACTATAAACAAAGCATGTACATCGTTTATAACGACGAC
Organism: Pseudomonas sp. NPDC086278; assembly: GCF_050280905.1. Lineage (NCBI taxonomy): Bacteria > Pseudomonadati > Pseudomonadota > Gammaproteobacteria > Pseudomonadales > Pseudomonadaceae > Pseudomonas > Pseudomonas sp. NPDC086278. Next base: position 17,015 of record NZ_JBNNWE010000115.1, on the reverse strand, counting down.
TGGGAAGCCAACGTATTCTCGGACGTTGACAGAGACTCCAAGGAAAGTGGCTGGAAGTGGGAAACCTATGCCGATATTTTAGAGAGAAACAATGTTTCCTGGAAATGTTACCAAGGGCTGGACCATTACGGTGATAACGGGCTTGCGTACTTTGATAATTTTCGGAACTCTGGAAAAAAAGACAAATCAGCAGCCGAATTAAAAGCCATAGAATCAAAAATAAAGAAAGCGCGAACCTACGCTGGAAGCACAGCCGAGACAGGGAAATCAGACAGCCCTTACGATCAGTATTATTCAACAGTCGATGGTGCAAAAGATGGAAATAAAGTAGCGGATATTTCTATCGACGAAGTGATGAAAAGTATAAAAAGAGACCTTGAAACAAAAGACTCAAATGGAAAAACCACATTTCCAGCGGTTTCATGGGTCACGGCCCCATTGAAATACTGCGAGCACCCAAGCTCACCCTACTCCGCCAGTGCTGGTCAAGCGTTCACTGAGCGGCTGTTAACCGCGATAACAGACTCCCCGGAAGTGTGGGCCAAAACAGTCATATTCATTACCTACGATGAGAATGATGGTTACTTTGATCATGTGCCGGCGCCTCTGCCTCCTTTAGCCGGAAAGCACAACCTGGACAGCAACGTTGAAAATGACACCAAAGAACAGTACTTTTCCAGCGACGCACGTTATACCAATACAAACCCCAACAATTATCTTGGCCTTGGCCCGCGCGTTCCTATGCTGGTCATTTCGCCGCTCAGTAACTCCCATGGCGAAGGTCGCATCAGTTCACAACTGTTTGATCATACTTCCGTTATTCGTTTTTTGGAGGATTGGCTGACTGCCAAGGGGCACGAGGAATCTGCCGTGAAATGCAACAACATTTCAGAATGGCGGCGTGCCGCGTGTGGAAACCTGGTGTCCACCCTTGATTTTTCCCAAAGAGCAGTAGGCAAACCTCTTGTTAATGAAGCTATCACTCTTCTGCCAACAGAATTGCCCATCAAAAAAACATCAATTCCAAAGAATAATACGTTGCCCGAATTCTCTGCGTATGAAGGAAAACGTTTAACAGTAGCTCCAATAGCCTGCGCGATGCCTTTCCATTGTTCGGCATGGGGTGTCGCCAGCGGTCCAAATTTGTCAATCAACTATACAGTCCAAAAAAACTCCCTTGAAAATCTTGCCGCCACGTTCATTACTTACGAAGATCCCGGCCTGAACACTCAGACCCCTCACCATATTGCGGTTTCGGCCAAACGTGCTCTTGTCGTCGATTTTGAAATAAAAAACAAAACGGACGGGTATCAATATTCAATTTATGGCGATAACGGGTTCTATCGGTTTTTTTCTGGAAGAGGTGACGATGACATCGAAGTTAAAGAGACCTTACAGAACAACCCAAAATCATTAGCCCTGGAAATAAAAAATACATCAGGCACCCCACAAGTCGTTAAAGTTGATATGGATAATACTTATCATAATGTTAAAGAGCATTTATTTTATCTTGTCGGCGGGGCGACCAAGGTTATTACGCTATCGATGAACGAAGAAAATGAAGGCCAGTCTGTATTTTCGCTAACGGATAGTCATGGTTGGTATAACTTGAAAATTTTAGCGCTCGGCGAGAAAAGTGATGACGGGGGCTATATGAAAGGTTTCTATAGGGCACTGGCCGGAAATATAGAATCTCTCGAAGGAAGAGTGGACTCTGCCATTGGTTATTACCGGGAAGATGTCTGCAACAGTGAATCCCGCCCTAACGCCAAGGATAATACTGCGATGGCTAAGCTATTGCAGGAGCATGAATCGTCCCAGGTTTCGTAGACTGACGAGCGCCGTAGTTGCTGTTGACGGTCGGTTGAGGCAAGAAGTGACCCCGGGACTGTATCTGTGGCGACCGCCCGGAAACGCGAAAGCCGCGCATTGCGCGGCTTTCAATTTGGTGGGCCCACACGGACTTGAACCGTGGACCAAAGGATTATGAGTCGCCGACTGATGCACCGAGGTAAGTAAAGTCTAGGCTAGGTAGGGGGCGCGTACAACAGTCTTAACCAGTTGATAACACATAGGTTTGGACAGTTTTCGCTAGGCGGCCAGAGCTGAGCACTGTACCGGTGCTGTACCTTCGTCTCTAACCTTGTTGCTGTCAGATGTACTTCAGCACTTCGTTGATAGTATCAAGGTAGTAGACCCAACCCAGGACGTGACTGCCTGGGTTCGCCGGCACCTTTCGATTCACCGGGCGTATCAATTCCGAAGACGGGGGAACCCCCCGTCTAAGCTAGGTAAAACTTTGCTTCCAGAGTCTAGGCTCCGATTTTCTTTCGTTAAGTTAGAAGTCGTTATTTCTTTCTTGGGTCTCACGTCTCGTATGAAGATCTCCAATAAAAAGATAGTTAGCGTAAATCACGCTGAACACAGAGGATCCTTGAATTAGGGTCAGAAAAATAACGATGCCAATCGCCGCGGACTTAAATATAAGCATCGAGTCCGTATAAAACGGAAGCCCTGTCACTAATAGTTTAAGAAGGAAAAGGCCAGTTACCCCTGCAGCTACGAAACCGGATTCCATTACGCTGCCAACTATGCTTTCTAATCGGCGGGTATCTTCCATTGTGCTGGTGAAGTCAGCAATTTTTATCTTGTCAGGATCCTGAAGCCGCTTAATTGCGTTTGGGTATATAAACGCAATCCATATTCCCATTATAGTGAATACCATGCCTGATAGGGCAAGAAGAGCCGTGCAGTAGTCCTTGAAGTCTGCGTAAGAGAATTTTAGGTTGTAATGGAAGGCCAGCGTTCCGATTATAATCGACGCTACTGCCATTACAGGGATCTTAAGCATGGGCCGCCGCCTGTTTTATAGAATCAAGTTCTAGGTCTTTTCGAATTGGATCTAAATATTTATCCCGATTACCAAGAATTGTAGCATAGAGTCGTTCCGCGGTAAGGATTGGTTCTCCATGATCCTCGACCGAAATATTTTCAGTCAGCCTGTATTTGCTTGCCCACACTGTTTTTGTGGTGTTGTCCACACTAAATCCGACGTCTTCCCAAGTTCCTGCCTCATGGTCAGAAGCATATTGAGTAATAATTTGTTTAATTTCTTCCACTGTAGGTTTAGCTTCAATTTTCAGTTCTACTCTGCGAGTAGACTGATTTTCAGCAGAAATATAGGGCACCTCAAACCGCTGAAAGAATTTTGCAAATCCTTTGCGTTTATCTACATTTTTTATGGTTACAGTTTCACGTCTGATTATATGAGTTACTCTTTTTGTTAGTTCGGTCATTTCTGCTGAACTAGTAGAGAGAGACTTCATCGATAAGTCGAACTGAAAAGAATAGCGATATTGGTCGGCGTCGCCATCTGGCATTTGTATCCTTGTGAAACCTTTCTCGGTGAGTGTTTTCTTGTGGTCGGGCAAGTCTACTCTTAAGTTTATACAGCCGGTCACCCAGTCTTGAAACATTGCTGAGTCGCATCTTGAATTTTCGAATTTTATTGATGCGATAATGTTAAGTTCTGGAATGACCCAGTAATAACTAGGTCTGCCCCAGACCATTGGCTTTTTGCTGTTTGTTTGAGTCTGTTTAATCGCTTTTTCAGTGGAGCCGTCGGGATTGATTGTGATGCCATAAAGGGGGCCGTGACGATCAGAGTCTCCCTTCCATAGGACTAACAGGAAGTCTCCGGTGTTTTCGTTATGATGTATTTCGTGGCAGAAGCAGGGCGTCTTATTGCGATTCCTTTTGGGGTCCCATGGATTTGTTGCTTCAAAATTTCTCCCTTCCTTCCAATCTTTTAATTTAGCGATAGTCTCTTCGAGCTCAAGAGCTTTTGGGGTTTCATTAAAAAGTCGGTATAATCCACACTTATTAACTTCAAAAAAATTAATATAACCGCTCTGGAGCATTGCCAAGTCCTTTCGTAGGTGGTTTGAACTCCATTATGAAACAGGTGGCAGCAGATAAATGCAGATCTGATAGCCTGGATCGGAGCTGTCGAAATCTAGCATCGCGCTATGGCTCTTGGCTATTACGATTTGGCATTGGGTTCTGTTTGGGTATTCGTACCTCGCATATGCTTTAGCGTTTCCGCATCGGCTTTAATTTTGATTGCTTGGCATCCATCGGTCATAAATTTGGGCGATCACTATTCCAGCCTTAGCGTTCTCAAGGGTGTGGATGCCTTTTTTGAGCCCTTCGGACGCTTCGGATTTTAGTTCTAAGAACGACGGTTCATATTCCTCGCTGAATGGGAATACGATGCCTCAAGCGGCCTAGCAGTGCCTCGTCAAGAGGAAGTCTGAAGCCAGCCTTAGGGCGTGAATGTAGATTTTACCCCCTAGGAATCATCAACCGTCGCTAGCGCCCGAAGCCGCCGGCAAAGCTTCTTTTCTATTCTGCGTGGCATTCGTTTCGATCGGTTCAACGATCTCGATAACCTAGCTTGACAATGGGCATGGCCGGCAGCATATGATGCGCCCCTCTTTACGCGTTTTGGAGCGCAAGCTCTAGTCCGGTGTATAGCCAGACTCTAATTTATTGATTGGTATTAGTTGCGACGAAGGCTCGCGTGGGCTTCACTCGTCGCACTCGTACCTCGCACTCCTCGCAAAGCCCACGCGAGCCTTCGCCGCTATATCTTTGGTAAAGAGAACCTCCTAGAGGCGCAATTTGGCGCCATGGATTTGGGACCACTGACAGTGACATTGAAGTTCGATGACAAGAGGCTAGAGTCTCTGGCTCAGGTTTCGCTAGAAAACTCTCGCATCGTACTTACTCAACCCATCCTTTTTCTGTGCGGCGGCCAAGTCGATATTACATCGTTTGAACCGCTATCCGTGCGTGGCGCGCTTGTTGAGTATCTGCACTCAGCTAAATGCCATTTAGCGGAAAGCATTACCCTGGCGGAAGATTTCAAGGACTGGATCCATGATTCTGTATATAGGGATCTACTAGCCTTTGAAAGCGATATTGCCCATATCTCATCACTCATAATTATTATTCTTGAGAGTGCAGGCGCACTGGCTGAGTTAGGACTATTTGTGAAAAATAGGGCGCTCAGAAATAAAATACTTGTCTTCGTAAGTCAGGAGCATTACGAGGAGAGCTCTTTCGTCCGACTTGGACCGCTAAGATATTTACAGGGAATTAAAGAGAGTAGCGTTTGTGCCTACCCATGGGATCAAAATGATCTTAGAAGAAGCCTCTCTACATCCTTAAAAGAGATGAGGGAAGACATATTAAACGCAGTATCAGGGCAGGATGGCTCTGAAGCGTTTAATAAAGAGAATGAAGGGCATGTTTCTTTTGTCGTCTATGAGATCATAAAAACGTTTAGAGCATTAAAGTTGTTGGAGATTGAAGCCTATCTTGAGGCTTTAGGCCTAAGCGTCTCAAGAGATAAGCTTAAGAGGCTTATATTTCTTCTTGGGAAGTTTAAATTGATAGGTAGCTCAAAACGCGGTCACGTAGACTATTACTATGCCCTAATTGATGCGGTGAAAGTCGAGTTTGCTGGAAAGTTTGATCAGACTAGAGCAAAAATTGCAGCGCAACAGTTCTATGCTACCAATGATGGTGAATCAAAGAGGATGCATGTCATTCAGTCTGCATATGCTGTGGCTACTCCAACTCCCTCTGTCCCAGCTGTAGGGGCAGAAATATGAATATATTGGCAAGCCTTTCAAGTAAGCTTTTAATTAGCTCTGCAGAGCTAATAGGGTTTGTGAATACAGCACCTTATCGATATAAAGTTTACCCGATCCCGAAGAGGAGCGGACGAGGCGTTCGAATTATTGCTCAGCCTACTGACGTGCTGAAAGTCATGCAGCGCATGGTCCTTGAGAGCTTCTTGGTAGATTTGCCGATTCACCATTGCGCAACTGCTTATCGGGATGGAGTAGGTATTAGAGAAAACGCAAGGGAGCATTTGAACAGCAAATATCTTCTAAAAATGGATTTCTCCGATTTTTTCCCATCTATTGGGCCATCGGATCTTATTTCACATATAAAAAAACATAAGGGAGCAATATCAAGCGAAGATGCTTATGCGGTTAAAAAGCTTTTCTTCTGGGCGAGAAAGAAAGACCCAGTGCACAAACTTAGCATAGGGGCTCCATCGTCACCGTTTATTTCAAATACTTTAATGTATGAGTTTGATTGCAGGCTTTTTGAGGAATGCACTCGTTTAGAGGTAAGTTATACGCGGTATGCTGACGATCTTACCTTTACAACAAATACCCAAGGGGTTCTTTTTGAGCTTCCAAACTTGGTGGCCAAGATTTGCCGAGAAATAGATTACCCTACTCTCAGGATAAATGCTGAAAAGACAGTGTTTTCATCCAAGGGCAGAAATAGACATGTCACAGGTTTAGTGCTCACTAATGATGACCAAATATCTTTGGGGCACAATAAGAAAAGATATATCAGGTCGCTGATATATAGATACACACTCGGTGGCATGTCTAGTGATGAGGTTTACTCATTGAAAGGAGTGCTTGCATTTGCAAAACATGTAGAGCCGAGCTTTTATCAATCTGCTGTCCGTAAGTATGGCGAAGAGATCTTAAGCTCGATTATGAGTTTTCAGCTCGTCAAGTAATCAGGGCGAGGTGGGTGAGTATCTGAAAGTAAGTATTTTCATATATCTAGGTGCCATTTAATCATGGTTTTTCTATGGCGCTGTCATAGTATTAACGCCCCAAATAATGAGTCGAAACGGACTCTCGGGAATGCCCGAGTTCTTCCGAGACCTCAAGCCGTGCAGTTCTATCCAACTCTCGATTAAGCTCTGCTAGAGAACCTCCGCGCACGGGAGAATCTACACCGGCATAGTGTTGATAACGATCGTTGGCATAGTTGTGGCGCAATCCATGAGAAGTGACCCCGGCTGTGGCCTTGGTGATGCCAACGTTTCTGAGTACTCGGCTGTAATGACCCAGCGCCTGCTTTAGGGATAGCTCTGGAGCTGCGGTGCTTGCTGTAGGGCGGCCGGCGAATGTTTTCGCTCGATCCAGCAGTTCGCGTTTTTTTTCGCTGTCGATAGGTACGGTTCTGTCCCGCCCACCCTTAGTGCCGATGCTGATTGCCAGGTAGGCTCCCTTGTCGGCCAGATGCGGTCGCAGCATCACGGATTCTTTGACCCGGAGTCCAAACGTTGCTTGCAGCTCGATTTGCAGTGCCACTCGCTCATCGATAAGACGAAGCTCGGCTAGCTTGGCCTGCAGGTCGACGCCGTTGGCCGACCAGGATTTATCGGAAGTGTTGATCGAGCTGCGCGCGGCTTCGCCATTCTGAAAGTAGGTCGCAGAGCCCTCGACCATACCCTCCTTTCCGATCCAGGTAGAGAACGTGCGCAGCGTCGACAGGTTGTTTTGCAATGTTGAGGCCGCCAAACCCTTCTCTAGCCAGTGCTTGGTTAGGGCCTCAACATGACGGCCCTTGAGCTGCTGAACATCGTCGAGTTTATAACCCATCGTCCGCAGATCGGTGAACGCGCTGAACAACATAGCAGCGCGTTTCTCCATTGTCTCAAAACTCGCCTTGGTGCCGTCGGTCGCTTTGATGCCGTTTTGTTCTTTGAGAACGGTCGCCAGTGACGATTTCCAGCCAGCCATGGGTTACCTCATGATGTGTGCGCGGTTTTGGCGTACTTGAAAGCGTACTTGCTGCCGATAAACACGATTTCTCGCATCTAAAAGCACCCTAAAGGGCGGACAACCGCTGAGCGGTTCCGGCCAGCCGGCTAGGCTGGTGTGCATCGATGGCCATTGCCAGCACAGTAGTGGGTATAGGTTGAGGTGCGAGCAAGCTCAAACAACCCTCTGCCTTACCCATTCCGCGCGCTATAGCCTTCAATGCTGTATCGCAGGTTTCCGCAACGTGCGCCCCATGACTGCCACCGTCCTGGACGTTACGTGATGCGTTCATGTGTGACAGACACCGTAGGCCCCCATCACGACCGACGACCTCCGCTGGCCGACCACACCTCAGGCGGAAAGCGCTATGCGCTTCATTCGATCTCAACTAACACTTCCTTCCGACCACAGAGATCTCATGGTTGGTTCGGCACCTTGTTTCACCCATTGAAAGAAGTGCAGTCAACGAGCCGGGGGCAGAGGTACAAACACCCTCGATCTGTAAGCGCCGCCCCCCCTGAATGGCAAGGGGGGCGGCTGAATGACCTAGGTCCTACCCACGAATGGCGTGGAGAGGTTGACCAGGCGGCGGTCCCAGATGAAGAGGACAAACCCTTAGCACGTGACCCAACGGGTTTCGCCGTAACCGGCTCATCAGACGTGCGAAAAATTGTGTTCACCGGACAGAATCATTTTTACATATCGTGGTTTTCAATGCTGTGAGGTAGGTCTATTCCTGAAAAATAATGGTCTTGTGCTGATGATTGCGCGCACTCTCTTTTTTTGCTTCGCGAAAAAAGAGAGTGCTTTTGGCCGTAACCGCTCACGCATTCCTATGGGGTTCGGTTACCCCTGACCACTTCGCGCTGATTGGCAGTGAAGGCGCACAATTAATCGAGTCGCCAAAAGATCGCGCTGGTGACACACCGCATTCAGATAAACGATGGCATCTCCCCAAACAGCTGGAGATGATCCGTGACTCAAAAGATCCATATATTTGGCTTGGGGCTGGCACCCTGGCGCTTTTTTGTCTTGGCTATTTGTGGCTTCGTATTTGCCCTTACCGCCGGAGGTGCTTGGCTCCCAATGGCCAAGGTAGGAAGCAACCCGCTCGATATGCTGCTCAGTGCCCAAGTGGCGTCGTTCTTGCTGCTGAACGGGGCGACGTCTTTTCTCTATGTCGGCGTGCTCAGCGGGTGGCCTGCATGGAAGGTCGAAGCTGCTTTTTTCAATGTGGTTGTTCTAGCAGGCTATGCCGGTACGCGGTTGCTGCCGTTGTTACTTGGATGAGGCTGGTGACACAGCTGAACCGGTCCGAAGCTACAGGCTCACCATAATTAGGAGAGCTTGTATGTTCACTTACTCCCCCACTATTTCCAGCGACCTGGTGTTCGAACTCGACGCTCAACTGAACCGCCTCGGTGCGATGGCACATGTCGCGGTGGGGCACACGGATACTCCCGTCCTAGTCGCGATAGGTCATGGTTTCCCTGGCACTATTCCTCTTAACCATCCACCTCTCGGGTCGTTTGTCGAAGCCGAGTTGATCGCGATCAGGCTCAATACGATGCAGGGGATTAGTGATCGGCAGCGCATCGCTATTCTGCGAAGCATGACTGGTTCAGGACGGCACTAACGCTGCTCCTTGAGTGGGAAATGCCGTGTTTTGGATTCATCGACATCAATGATGGCTTTTTTGCCTTGGTGTCGCTGCACCTCAAAGAACCTGACATGACAGGGACGCTATGAAAAAGCATATCGCCGTGCTGACTGTTTCCATGCTTGCTCTCGCAAGCTGCGACAACTACAAATCCGATTTTAAAAAGGCCATATCCAAGGGATTAGAAGCGACAGGAGGTTTATGCCTCGGCATAAAAAGTTGGCCCATCGACGTAACAATCTTGGAGTTCAAATCAAGATCGCTGAGGGCGATGACGATTGCCAATTTGACGATAGATGGTTTGGTAAATGTCGAAGAAACGTCGATAGGAACGTCTGGTTGGAGAATGCCCGTCTCTCGCTATACGCCGAGTGAGAAGGCTAGGCCATTCATGAACGGACCAGATATCTGCTGGGGGAGAAAGGAGCTTACGGAGGTCGTCAAATGGGATGGACCAATGAACAACGGCGACTATAGGGAGGCTGTCGTTACGTACAAATATGACGTGCGACCAATGACATGGATTATCACCTCTGGCTTGCCGCTCTATTACCCTGAGATGCGCAAGATGGGCGCAGGATCCCAGCAAGCACGAACGACCTTGAAGCTCAGTAGTGCAGGTTGGGAGGTAAAGTGATTAGAACGCAGACGGATATTCAGATTCTGACTTGCCGTACCTGAACAATGGGCTTCGTATAATGCGCACAAAAATCCCGTCAACTGGCGGGATTTTTTCGAGTGAGTCCGGCACAACATTTAGTTGTACGATGGCACCGAGTCCCAAACGTCAAGTGGGTGCTCATCATTCGTGCCCATATCCCCATTGGTGCCTACCATTCCTTTGGGCATGACTGTGTTTTCCAGGGCACGAATAGTGATTTTGATAAATACTTTTACGGCATAGACCAATAAGTTGTCATGTCCTTGCCAAAACCTTCGCGGCTGGCAATCACGCCAAGTCGTTCACGAGCACTACGCGTTTGCTTTGTGGAGTATCCGTTCTCCGCCATCAATCTTTTAACCTCTTTACCGGTGATCGGCCCATCCCTGAGTATTCGTTGCAACGCTCCGCTAGGGTCGTCATCTGATCCAGCATCACCATCCGAGCACTCCACTTCTGCCAATATCTCACCAGCACTACCCTCGACTAATTCTCCCCAGACCACACGGGTGGTTTCGATATCGTTCGTCACGGTGCAAGTCTCGATGATGTATCTGACTCCACCCTGGTCGTCGCTGATATTTGATTTTGCGCGAGCCAGAATCCTGATATCGGAGTCTGCGGATTTGGCTGCAACAAGGACGGTCCGGGCCAGCGCGCTAAACGCCTGGCTGCCTATCACTCGGTCGGCTGGAGAGGATGCACCGCTGCCCTTGCTGAAGTGGGTGATTCCCAGCACGGCGCAACTATGGGCTTCTGCAAAATCTACCACCACCTGTAATGAACGCCGAACATCGTTGGCTTTATGCATGTCCCCACGTACCAAACTAACCATTGGATCGAGCAAAAGCAGTGATACCCCTCCAATACGCGCTGAAGCTTCGCGCAGGAGATCAAAGTTAGTCGCGGGATCGAACGTATCCCGCTCGCCAACGGCGCTGATCCGGCCATTGATGAAATGAACGCGTGTCAAATCTGCACCTGCTGCTATTAGCCGAGGGACAAGGGTGTCTGCGTGGTCGTCTTCGCTGCTCCATATCAACGCATTACCGTACTCGTCACAACGACTACCGTCAGGCCAATATCCCCCCCTCGTCAAGCAGCTGATTAGCCCAATAGCCAGAGTTGTTTTGCCTGATCCGCCGGCCCCGGCCAAAACAGTGAGTTTTCCTTTCGCTAGCCATTGGGGCCACAGCCAACTGATGGGCTTCGGCGTAATGGATGCAGCAGACGCGAGCTCCGCACTCCAAAGCTGGGGAGTGAGTTTTCCTTCAATTGCAGGATGGATTTCACCCAGTCTCAAGATAGAGGTCATACGGCCACCTCGCCTGCCAATAACAGTGCAAGATCCGCGGCGCGATAATAGTTGCGGCGGCCGATTCTGACGCGTGTAGCGTTGATCGTGTCAGCGAATTGGCCTGGCTGAGTGAGGCTCCACCGCAAGCCCTGTTCGCTGCGGTGGAGCATTTCTGCAAGGTGTACCGCAGTAAGGAGGGGACCGAAGCGAGCCGTGAGTTCGCGCTCGAATTTTGCTACAGACTCCGACGGTTCTGGATTTTGCGAGGGGTTGAACTGTTTCATAGTGAGCTCCATCAATGGTTGTACTACTAACAGTCCCTACCTACCCCCCCAAAAAACGACCATTTCTCCACGTCGACTAAAATATATTTGGTCAGATCGAGTTTGTGCATGCACAAACTCGCCTAGGCTCGACCTATCTGCAAGCGATCTAAGCGTTCTACGAGGTCCTCTGCACGAAGATGGGTGTAGCGCTTGAGCATCTGCATCGACTTATGGCCGCTGATCGCGGAAACCTCTTGGTCCGACAACCCCGCTTCAACTAGCCGACTTACAGCTTCGTGCCGCAGGTCATGAAAACGGAAGTCCCGCATTCTCAATTTCGTTTTCAGGGTCCCCCAAACCTTTGTGAATGCATATGGGCGACGCTTTTTGTCTCGACCAGGCTCGCCGAAGAAGACCAAGTCACAATCGATGGGGCGAATGGGGTTGTTCATTGCAGACTTAATAGCTTCTGTGGCGAATCGGTTCAGGGGCACGGTTCTAGCCGAGTCATTTTTCGTATCTCTGAGCCTCAAGACTCGTTTTTCTAAGTCGACTTGGTGTCGCCGTAAGGTCGAAATCTCAGCAGCCCTCATGCCGGTCTCCAGAGCGATACGCACAATCCATCCCAGCATTGGATTGCTGTGAGCGTTCACAGCATTGATCAGTCGGAGCTCTTCATCAGATGACAGCCTGCGATCTCGACCTTCACCAGGGCTCGGCTTACGAATGTTGAGCACGGGGTTGAATGTGAGGCCTACTCCCCACTCTTGAATTGCGACAGTGAAAAGATGACTGAGCAGCGCTAGCTCCAGGCGTACGGTGTTGTTGCTGATGTTTCCCTTATGGCCGGATTCGCTCAGGCGCTTATCACGAAATCCGGCGATGATTTCAGCTGATAGCGCTGCGAGGGAATATTTTCCTAGGTGCTCAACGAGCTTTTTGGCTTTGGAAACTTCGCCACGCTGAGTGGTAGGTTTTTTGGTGGGAGTTACATCGCTCAGATAACGCTTCAGGGCAGATTCAAGCGTCATCCGTTCTGAACCACTGCGCTGGATGTAAACGCCTCTGACCATTTCGTCTTCGGTGCGTCTTGCCCAGTCTTCAGCATCGCGTTTTGTGCGGAAAGTCTTAGAAGTAGTCGGCCAGCCATTTTTACGAATGACTGCTTTCCATGTTCCTGAAGGGGTTTTTACGTGGGTTGCCATACGTTCTCCGAGGGAAGATCGGTACGGACTGTACCGAAACTGTACCTCGGGAACATCTGATTGGGGCGTCAAAACCTGCAGCAAAGCTGCAGGCCTTGATTCATATGGTGGGCCCACACGGACTTGAACCGTGGACCAAAGGATTATGAGTCCTCTGCTCTAACCAACTGAGCTATAGGCCCTCAGTAGGTCGCGGATTATAGCGGCGGTTTCTCGGCTGTGCTATCCGAAAAATCCGATACGGCAATACGCAGAAACGTTGCGGCGAATTCTTCCGCTGGCAACGGCAGGCTGACGATGTAGCCCTGGATTTGTTCGCAGCCTTCGTTGGCCAGGAATTCCTGTTGCGCGAGGGTTTCGACACCTTCGGCGATGACGGTGAATTGCATGCTGCGCCCCAGCGCGATGATCGCCCTCACAATCGCCGCATCGTGAGGATCGTCCGGCAGGCCACGGACGAAAGACTGGTCGATCTTGAGAATGTCCAATGGCAGGCGCTTGAGGTAACTGAGGGACGAGTAGCCGGTGCCGAAATCATCAATCGCCAGTTGCACGCCGAGGTTTTTGAGTTGATGCAGTACCGCCAACGCCTCCTCGGCCTGGCTCATGATGAAGTTTTCGGTAATTTCCAGTTGCAGGAAATCGGGTCTGAGGCCGTTTTCCTTGAGCAGTTGTTCGATGCGCCCGAGCAGGTTTGGCTGGCGCAATTGGGCCCCGGCGAGGTTGACCGACAGCGGGCCCAGGCTTTCGTACATCTGGTTCCACTCGGACATTTGCCGGCAGGCCGTTTCGAGCACCCAGTCGCCGATTTGCAGGATCATGCCGTTTTCTTCGGCCAGCGGTATGAAGTGCTCTGGCGGCACGTCGCCAAAGGTCGGGTGACGCCAGCGAATCAACGCTTCGGCGCCCACCAGGCGATGGTCTTGCAGGCTGATTTTCGGCTGGTAGAACAACAGGAATTCATTGCGCTCGATGGCACGTCGCAATTCGTGCTCCAGGGCCACGCGTTCACTCGCCTGGGCGGTGAGGTCGCGGGTGTAGCTTTCCACCCGGTTGCGGCCCTTGGCTTTGGAGCGATACATCGCCGCGTCGGCATTCTTGACCAGGGTGGCGACGTCGCAGCCGTCCTTGGGATACAGGCTGGTGCCGATGCTGGCGCTGATGAAAAACTCATGCTCGCCGGCCTGGAACGGTGCGGCGAAACAGTTCAGCAGCTTGGTCGCGATGTTGTCGGCATCGCTGTTCTGTTGCAGGCCCGGCAGCAAGATGATGAATTCATCGCCGCCCAAGCGCGCGACGGTATCGATATCGCGCAATTGCTCCTTGAGGCGTACGGCAATGCCCTTGAGCAGCAAGTCGCCGACCGGGTGACCGAGGCTATCGTTGATGTGTTTGAAACGGTCCAGGTCGAGGAACAGCACCGCGCCCTGGCCACCGTTTTCCTGCTGGGTGTTGAGTGCGGTTTGCAGTCGGCTTTCGAACAGCGTCCGGTTGGGCAAACCCGTCAGCGGGTCGTGGTGCGCCTGGTAATCAAGTTTGGCTTGCGCGTGTTTGAGGCTGGAAATGTCGGCGAACACCGCCACGAAATGGGTGATGAACCGGTCCCGATTGCGCACCGCACTGATGGTCAGCCAACTCGGGTAGAGCTCGCCGTTTTTGCGCCGGTTGGAAATCTCGCCCTGCCAATGACCTTCGGCCGTCAGTTGATGCCACATCGCCGCATAAAATGCGCTGTCATGCAGGCCCGAGGCGAGCAGGCGAGGGGTGTGGCCCAGGGCTTCGCTTTCGCTGTAACCAGTGATTTCGGTAAACGCACGGTTGACGGCGCTGATGTGCTGTTGGGTGTCGGTGATCAACACGCCCTCGGCGGTGCTCTCGAACACCGTCGCGGCCTGTTGCAGTTTTTCCTGCATCAGGTGCCGTTCGGTGATGTCCCGGGCGATGGTCAACATGCAGTCTTCGTCGCCGATTGGCAGCGGTCGGCTGGACACCTCGCACAGTCGAATTTGCCCGTCGCTGCGGCGAATGTGACAGCTGAAGTCACGGACAAAGCCGTCCCGGTGCAGCAAGTCGAGCATCTGTTTGCGCTCGTTGAGGTTGACCCAGATGCCCAGCTCCAGTGCCGAGCGATCCACCGACATCGCGCTGTTGAACCCGGTGATGCGGCTGAAGCCTTCGTTGACCTCCATCAGCAGACCGTCGCTCTGGCGTGACAGCAACAAGCCGTCGGGGGAGGCATGGAACGCCTTGGCAAATTTCTCTTCGGACGTTTGCAGCTGTTGCTGGGTTTCCTTGAGCTGACTGATAT
This sequence comes from Pseudomonas sp. NPDC086278, assembly GCF_050280905.1. Classification (NCBI taxonomy): domain Bacteria; kingdom Pseudomonadati; phylum Pseudomonadota; class Gammaproteobacteria; order Pseudomonadales; family Pseudomonadaceae; genus Pseudomonas; species Pseudomonas sp. NPDC086278. The sequence goes on along the minus strand of NZ_JBNNWE010000115.1, from coordinate 1,969 downwards.
CGCGCACCACCACGACCAACGCGGGGGTGGTGTCCAGGTCGAAAGGCTCGGCGGAGATCAGGCCGGTAAACACCTGGCCATTGTTGCGGCGAAAGGGCATCTCCAGGTTGCGGATGCTGCCGGCCTGCAAGCGCTGCAACAGGCCCGGCCCGACGCCGGGAATGCCCCAGATGTTGAGGTCGGTGGCGGTATGGCCAATGACTTCTTCGCCTGTGAGGCCAATTTGTTCCTCGAACGCTTTGTTCACTTCCAGCAGGCAGCCGTCGGACAGCCGCGCGATCACCAGAATGTCCGGGCATTGCTGGAAGACCGAGGCGAATTTTTGCTCGGACAGGCTCAATGCCTCTTCAGTGCGCTTGGCGTCACTGATATCGATCATCAGGCCGCGCATGACCGGTTCATGGCCATGCTCGATCAGGCTGACGATGTCGCGCACCCACAGGCAGCGGCCATCGGCGGTGATCACTCGGTAATCGACGCTGTGATCACGCCCGGCGAGCACTTCGTGGTCGCAGAAGGACTGCGCCCGGGTAAGGTCCGCAGGGTGAATGATGTTGCGCCAGAAGCCTGGAATCAGCCAATGGGACAGCGGATAACCGAGCAGTTCTTCGGCGTGGGGCGACACGTAGCTGTAGGTGAAATCGCTGATCCGCGCTTCCCAGGCGATAGCGGAAAGACTCTCGACCAGCCCGCGATAATGGTATTCGCTGCTGCGCAGTTCCTGTTCGAGGTCGACTCGACGGGTAATTTCCGAGCTCAGCCGACGATTTATCCGAATCACGATGGCCAGCACGATGATCAAAAACAGCAGTCCCGGCAGGCCGTACACCAGCAGGTCTGACCAGAAGGTTCGGCGGTCCAGTACATTGCCGACCCAGTGTTCCTGAATGGCGCTGATTTCACTGGGGGTCATGTCCGCCAGGACTTTGTCCAGAATGCCGACCAGAAGCTTGTTGTTGGGCGGCACGGCCATTGCCAACTGATAGCGATAGGGCGTTTCGCCGCTGACGTAGAGCCCGTCGAGCTTGAGCTGGCGCAGGCTCCAGACGCTGGAGGCGAGATCGCCGACCACGGCATCCACTTCATCGGTGGCCAGCGCCTGCAAGGCCGAACTGACATTGGGCATCGCCACCAGATTGAGGTCGGGATGGTGGGTGCGTAACAGTTCATGGGGGGCGTAGTTGTCCACGACGGCAATCTTCAGCCCGTACAGGTCTTCAAGTTTGCGCGGTTGAGCGCCGCCGACATGGGCGAGGATGACAATCGGAAAATCCAGATACGGTCGGGTGAATGACAGGTAAGTCTGGCGTTCCGGCGTCGACATGATGCCGGGCAACAGGTCCAGTTTGCCGGCCTTGACCTGCTCCAGCACCACGGTCCAGCTGACCGGCTCAATCGGCGTGAGCTTGATGTTCAGTCGTTGGCGGATGACGTTGATGTAGTCCGCAGCCAGGCCCTGATAACGGCCCTGCTCGTCACGAAACTCAAACGGCGGCCACGACGCATCGACACCCAGGCGCAGGTCCGGGTGAGCCGCCAGCCAGCTACGTTCTTCGTCGGTCAGAGTCAGCGCGCCAGCCGTTGCGGTCCAGGTCATCAGCGACAGCAAAAAAAGCACGGTCGGCAGTCTGGGCATAACGGTCTCGTTATGGCACGGGGGAATGTTTCGAGTGTAGACGGGCTATGCGGCAGGGGGGCATTGCGAGGGATTTAATCTGCATGAAGCAAAACCCCCGGCCTGGGCCGGGGGTTTTGTTATTACTCGTCGAGGAAGGAGCGCAAATGCTCGCTTCTCGTCGGGTGGCGCAGCTTGCGCAGTGCCTTGGCTTCGATCTGACGAATCCGCTCACGGGTCACGTCGAACTGCTTACCAAACTGCACGCAATTGGGCCGGGTTGGCCATCATGTCGTTGTACATCGCGCCGTGGGGTTTGACATAGCTGACCCGCCCGCCCTGCGCCCGGCAAAT
>NZ_JBNNWE010000114.1:0-18998 GCF_050280905.1 Pseudomonas sp. NPDC086278 | reverse complement strand
CCAGAATCCGTCGGTTACTCGGCGACAGCATCTTCAGGGTGCCGCGCCCAAAGGCCTTGGACTGGCTGCGCACCGCGAGCATCCGCCGCGTCCGGCTGATCAATGTGAGAGCAAGCCAGCTCACACAGGAAAGCAGCGTTCACATAAGCCCGACGCCGATAACGTCAGGTGTTTCAAACGCTTCGTTACAACGCTTGCACCGAAACTGTGCAGACGGACGGCACCAGCCTAGGTATAGTGCCGCCCCTCTTCGCATGAGCGGTCGTCGGTAACGAGGCCCAAACCCATGCGAAACCCGAACTAATAACAAACCTGCGAAATGGGACCGGGACGAATAGGCGCCTCACTGTTGTGCCATGCGCACTGCGGTGTAACGCGATGTTTCCAACCGCCCAGCATTTGCCTACACAAAAAACAGCGAGGAATACTCCATGCTCGAAGTCATTAACGACTTCCTCTCAGGGAAAGTACTGATCGTGCTCATTGTCGGGCTCGGTAGCTACTTCACGATCCGCTCGCGTTTCGTTCAATTGCGCCACTTCTTCCACATGTTCGCGGTGTTCCGCGACAGCCTGAAAAGCAGCGCCGGGCAACTCAGTTCGTTCCAGGCCCTGATGCTCAGCCTCGCCGGCCGCGTCGGCGCGGGTAACATCGCCGGTGTCGGCATTGCCGTCACCCTCGGTGGGCCAGGTGCGGTGTTCTGGATGTGGGTGACCGCGCTGGTCGGCATGTCCAGCAGCTTTTTCGAATGCTCCCTCGGCCAGCTCTACAAGCGCTGCGATTCCGACGGCACCTACCGTGGCGGCCCGTCCTACTACATCCAGCACGGCCTGCAAAAACGCTGGTTGGGGATGATCATGGCGTTCCTGCTGCTGATCACCTTCGGCTTCGCCTTCAACGGCTTGCAATCCCACGCCGTCACGCACTCGCTGAACAACGCCTTCGGCCTCGACACCACCTACACCGGCATCGCCTTGGCGGTATTGCTGGGGCTGGTGTTCATCGGCGGTATCAAGCGCATCGCGAAGGTCGCCGACCTGTTGGTGCCGGTGAAAACCCTCGTGTACATCGGCGTGACGATCTACGTGATCGTGCTGCAATTCGACCACGTTCCCGCCATGTTGATGACCATCGTCAAAAGCGCCTTCGGTCTGGACCAGGCCTTTGGCGGCCTGATCGGCAGCGCGATTGTCATGGGCGTGAAGCGTGGCGTGTTCGCCAACGAAGCCGGCCTGGGCAGTGCGCCGAACGTCGCCGCCGTGGCCTCGGTCGAGCACCCGGTGGCACAAGGTGTGGTCCAGGCGTTCAGCGTGTTCCTCGACACCTTCGTGATCTGCACCTGCACCGCGTTGCTGATCCTGCTGTCGGGCTTCTACACCCCAGGCTTCGAAGGCGACGGCATTGCCCTGACTCAGAACTCGCTGGCGGCGGTGGTCGGTGACTGGGGCCGGATGTTCATTTCCGTGGCGCTGTCGTTGTTCGTGTTCACCTCGATTCTCTACAACTACTACCTGGGCGAGAGCAATCTGCGCTTCCTGCTCGGTGAAAACCGCAAGGCGTTGATCGGCTACCGCGCCCTGGTGCTGGTGCTGATCTTCTGGGGCGCCATCGAAAACCTCGGCACCGTGTTCGCCTTCGCCGACATCACCATGACGATGTTGGCGTTCGTGAACCTGATCGCGCTGTTCCTGCTGTTCAAGGTCGGCATGCGCATCCTGCGCGACTATGACGACCAGCGCGCTGCCGGCATCAAGACACCGGTGTTCGATTCGAGCAAGTTCCCGGACCTGGACCTGGACTTGAAAGCCTGGCCAGCCAACCCGCCGGCGGCCGCCAAAGCCCAAGCCGAGCCGCAAGGCGTACCCGCAGCGCAACGCTGATCGGTTAAAGTGCGAAACCCCCTGTGGGAGCGGGCTTGCTCGCGAAGGCGATTGTTCATTCAACATTGATGTCGACTGATACACCGCTTTCGCGAGCAAGCCCGCTCCCACAGGGGACGTCATCGTTCTCGGAGATCGCCATGAATTCCTCGACCTACCCTGCCGCCCAGCACGTCATGGTGCTCTACACCGGCGGCACCATCGGCATGCAAGCCAGCGCCAACGGCCTGGCCCCGGCATCCGGTTTCGAAGCGCGGATGCGCGACTACTTGCACAGCCAGCCTGAGCTGGCAGTGCCGCAGTGGCGCTTTCGCGAAATGTCGCCGCTGATCGACAGCGCCAACATGAGCCCGGCCTACTGGCAGCAACTGCGCGAAGCCGTGGTCGATGCGGTGGATGTGCAGGGCTGCGACAGCGTGTTGATCCTGCATGGCACCGACACCCTGGCGTACAGCGCCGCAGCCATGAGTTTTCAATTGCTCGGCTTGCCTGCCCGTGTGTGCTTTACCGGTTCGATGCTGCCGGCCGGCGTGACCGATAGCGATGCCTGGGAAAACCTCGGCGGCGCACTGGTTGCCCTGGGCCATGGCCTGGCGCCGGGCGTTCATTTGTATTTCCACGGCGAACGGCTGGCCCCGACGCGTTGCGCCAAAGTCCGCAGTTTTGGTCGGCACCCATTCAAACGACTGGAGCGTCAGGGCGGCGGCGTGAAGGCCACGTCGCTGCCAGCGCAGTTGAACTACAACCAGCACAAGCAATTGGCGAGAGTCGCCGTGTTGCCGTTGTTCCCCGGCATCGGCGCCGAGGTGCTCGATGGTGTGCTCAACAGCGGCATTCAAGGTTTGGTGCTGGAGTGCTACGGCAGTGGCACCGGGCCGAGCGACAATCCCGAGTTTCTGGCGGCGCTGGCGCGGGCACGAGACAACGGTGTTGTCGTGGTAGCGGTCACGCAGTGCCATGAAGGCGGGGTTGAGCTGGATGTGTACGAGGCCGGCAGCCGCTTGCGTGGCGTTGGCGTGCTGTCGGGTGGCGGCATGACCCGTGAAGCAGCGTTCGGCAAGTTGCACGGGTTGCTGGGCGCCGGCCTGGATAACGCTGAAGTACGACGCCTGATCGAACTCGACCTCTGCGGCGAACTCATCTGAGCCCACACAAAACCTCTGTGGGAGCGAGCTTGCTCGCGAAGGCGGTCCATCATTCAACATTGCTGCTGACTGACACACCGCCTTCGCGAGCAAGTCGAAACGTCGCACCGTCGCCCCCACCGGTTCATCGCCCGGCATACAACTTGCTGCGTTCCAGCCATCACCTGGCTGGAAGTCGCCCATGCTCCACTCCCACCTCACCACCCTCAATGCTGTCTCGCTGGTGCTCAACGCCTTCAAGGCCGAAGGCTTGTCCAGCGAAGCGCTGCTTGCCGGAAGCGGCATCAGCGCGGCGGACCTGAGCCGGGCGGACACGCGCATCACCACCAATCAGGAGATGCAGGTCTGCGCCAACGCGGTCGCGCTCAAGCGCGACATTGGCCTGGAACTGGGTCGGCGCATGCATGTTTCGTGCTACGGGATACTCGGGTATGCGCTGCTCACCAGTGCCACCTTCGGTGACGCTTTGCGCTTGGCGATGCGCTATCCCGCACTGTTGGGAACAGTTTTCGAGCTGAGCCTGCAAGACGACGGCGAGCGCGTCTGGTTTGTCGCCGCCGATTACCGCGAAAGCCCGGCCATGGCGGTGTTCAATGCCGAGTTCTGCCTGGTGTCGCTGAAAGTCATCTGCGACGACTTGCTCGGGCATCCGCTGCCGTTGCTCGCCGCGCGCCTGGAACACCCGGCGCCGGACTATCAGGCCACCTACGCCGAGCACTTCAACTGCCCCGTGCACTTCGAGGCACGGGACAACGCGTTTGCCTTCGACCGGCGCTGGCTCGATCAGCCCTTGCCGCTTGCCGATGTCATCACCCATCAGGCGATGGCCGAACGCTGCCGCAAACAGAACACCGAATTCACCGGGCGTCAGGCGTGGCTGGGGCGGATTCGCCAACTGCTGCGCGCTCAACTCAACGCGGCGCCGGGCCTTGAAGGGCTGGCCGAACAGATGAATTGTTCCGCGCGGACATTGCGCCGGCATCTGAAGGACCTGGGCTGCAGCTATCAGGAATTGCTCGATGAGCTGCGCTTTGAACAGGCCAAGCTGATGCTGTGTGAAGACCAGATACCGATTTACCGGATCGCCGAAGCGCTGGGGTTCAGCGAAACCGCGAGCTTCCGCCACGCGTTTGTGCGCTGGAGCGGCGTCGCGCCGAGCCAGTTCAGACCCCACGGATAGCCCCATGTGGGAGCGGGCCCGGCATTCAACGCGCCCATAAGGGGCGAATTTCGGTCAGAGTTTTTGGCCATATAAATCCCCTTTTGGCCTTTTCTGCCGTTTTCTCAAACGCTGTGTCCCGCAAGACTGTGTTCAAACCGACCCCGCCTGCGGAGAACAAGAAATGCTGACGATCTACTCGGACGATCACCACCTGCACCACGGCCGCTGTGAATTGATCGACGGGCAGCTCAAGCCCTGCTTCGAGATGCCCTCGCGCGCCGACCATGTGCTGCGACGCGTGCAACACCAGAACCTGGGACCGGTCGAAGCGCCGCAAGACTTCGGCCTCGAGCCGATTGCGCGCATCCACAGCCGCGACTACCTCGATTTCTTCAAGGGTGCCTGGGCACGCTGGACCGAATTCAATACCGATGGCGACTTGCTGCCCTACACCTGGCCGGCGCGCACCCTGCGCCCCATCAAGCCGACCAGCCTGCACGGCCAACTCGGCTATTACAGTTTCGACGGCGGAGCGCCGATCACCGCCGGCACCTGGCAAGCCGCGTACAGCGCAGCGCAAGTCGCGCTCACCGCACAGGCCGCCATCCAGCGCGGCGCGCGCAGTGCCTTCGCCCTTTGCCGTCCGCCGGGACACCACGCCGCCAGCGATTTGATGGGCGGCTATTGCTACCTCAACAACGCCGCCATTGCCGCTCAAGCCTTCCTCGATCAGGGCCACAAAAAAGTGGCGATCCTCGACGTCGACTACCACCACGGCAACGGCACGCAGTCGATTTTCTACCAACGCAGCGACGTGCTCTTCACCTCCATCCACGGCCACCCGGAGGCCGAATTCCCGTTCTTCCTCGGTTATGAAGACGAACCCGGCGAAGGCGCCGGTGAAGGGTTCAACTTCAACTACCCGCTGCCGGCCGGCAGCGGCTGGGACATGTGGAGCGCCGCACTGGAACAAGCCTGCAAAGAGATTGAAAAATACGGCGCGGACATCGTCGTGGTGTCCCTGGGCGTCGATACGTTCAAGGACGATCCGATCTCCCAGTTCAAGCTCGACAGCCCGGATTACCTGGCGATGGGCGAGCGCATCGCCAAGCTCGGTGTGCCGACGCTGTTCGTGATGGAAGGCGGCTACGCGGTTGAGGAAATCGGCATCAATGCCGTGAACGTCCTTGAAGGTTTCGAACGCGCTTAACGAGGAAACAACAACAATGAATAGACTCAAGCGTTTTATCGCACCGGTGCTCTGCGCGACGGTGCTCAGCGGCGCCGCCCATGCTGAAGAGCGGACGTTGCGCGTTTATAACTGGTTCGACTACATCACCCCCAAAGCGCTGGAAGATTTCAAGGCGCAGAACCCCCAGACCAAACTGATCTACGACATCTTCGACACCAACGAAGCGCTGGAAGCCAAGCTGCTGACCGGCAACTCCGGCTACGACGTGGTGGTGCCGTCCAACGTGTTCCTCGCCAAGCAGATCGAGGCCGGGGTGTTCCAGCCGCTGGACCGCAGCAAATTGCCGAACTGGAATCACCTTGATCCCAAGTTGATGAAGCTGATCGAAGCCAACGACCCCGGCAACAAATTTGCCGTGCCGTACATGTACGGCACCATCCTGATCGGCTTCAACCCGGACAAGGTCAAAGCCGCCCTGGGCGCGAATGCACCGGTGGACAGTTGGGACCTGATCTTCAAGGAAGAGAACATCAGCAAGCTCAAGCAGTGCGGCGTCGCCCTGCTCGACTCGCCGTCGGAGATCCTGCCGCTGGCCTTGCAACACCTCGGCCTGGACCCGAACAGCAAGAAGCCGGCGGACTACGAGAAGGCTGAAGCGTTGCTGATGAAAATCCGCCCGTACATCACCTATTTCCACTCCTCCAAATACATGGCCGACATCGCCAACGGTGACATCTGCGTGGCCGTCGGTTATTCCGGCAGCTTCTCCCAGGCTGCCAACCGCGCCAAGGAAGCCAAGAACGGCGTGACCGTCGACATGCGCCTGCCCAAGGAAGGTGCGCCGATCTGGTTCGACATGCTCGCCATTCCAAAAGGCGCGAAGAACACCGAAGACGCTTACACCTTCATCAACTACTTGCTGCAACCGCAGGTGATCGCACCGATCAGTGACTTCGTCGGCTACCCGAACCCGAACAAGGACGCCACCGAACTGGTCGACCCGGCGATCCGCAACAACCCGAACCTGTACCCGACCGAAGCGGCGATGGGCACGCTCTATACCCTGCAACCGCTGCCGCGTGATGCCGAACGTGCGCGCACGCGGGCCTGGACCAAGATCAAGTCCGGCACCTGAAACAACGTGAAAACCAAAGACCCGCCATTGCGCGGGTCTTTTTTTGCCTGCGATAACTATTTACCACCGCTTGCCGTCGGCGGCCCTCTACCTTGCCGTGACAAACGCTGCGCAGTGATCAGCGCCCTCATTGGTACAAAGGAAATGTCCATGACCGATAGCCCTTCCACCATCACCGAAGACGTATTGAGCCAACTGGTCACCGGTCCCTCGATCAGGGAGGTCGCATCGACGGCATTGCGCGCCGTGCTCGCCACCGCGTACCCAGGCCTGAGCCTCGATCCGGCACAAGCCATGGTGGTAACGCCCGTCTGGGACATTACCGATGGAAAGGTCACCCCCGGCACCAGCCGGATCGAGTCACTCACCGATGCGCTGGTGCGGCTCACCCTGTCCGCCGAGACCGCGACCTACATTGACGGCGAACACTTTCTGACCCTGCAACCGGACGTCATTCCGGTAAAGCATCTGCCGGTAAAAATCGACGCCATCGGGCGTTTGATCAACCAACAGATTCCATTGCTGTTCGTGGCGTATCAGGAGCAGCAACTTGAGTACTGGAATCAACATCTCAAAGAATTCACGCCGCGCTGGCATCAGCTCTCCGATTCGTTGCGCAACCTCTGGAACGTCGAGGAAACGGCGGGCTGGGACGCGGACCAGAAAGCAATGGCAAACGGCTTGTTCAGCAGTCCTGAAATGCCCATACGACGGCGCAACGACAAGTACAAAAGCAAGGCGTGCCTGGTCGACATCGACGACCCGGACAGGCATATGTGGGTGCTGGACCTGGCGGTGCTGGTGGGCACGGCAGGTGAGCGCACACTGGTGATCAGTCACTCGATCACCGAGGGTTTCAAGCACTACGACTCGCTCCAGGCATTCGCTGCAACGCTGCCCGCGCGCGTCACCTCGAAGATGGGCACGCGCGCATTACGCTGGCGCCTGTATGAACCTTCGGGCAATTTTTTCGACCATCAGGCCTGTGCGTTGATCGCGCTCGAAATCGATGCCATCGGCCAGCTCGCCGACATGGTCTCGGCACGCTCTCTGACACCGGAGCTCAGTTCCGGGGCCAGAAACCTCAAGGACTTTCAAGAAACGGGCTTCAGCCAGATCCAGCCTTTGTTGCCTGACTGGCTGCTCGACGCCCTGCCCGCGGACCTGACCCGCTACAGCCGTCACTTGATGGACCTGGCCCTGCTGCGCGAACAGGACGCCGGGGAATCCTTTGACGAAGGTATCGCCCCTCTCCCGGTCTTTACCCTGCAAGCCCTGACCGATCAGATGATCATCGACAAGAAGATCAAGGATCAGTCGGCCGCAAAGGCGCTGAGGCTGAGTGAAATCGAGATCAGCACCACCAGCCTGGAGGTACTCGGCGCAGTAATCGTGCCCGGCAGAACACAAACGCTCACGCTGTCGTTGGTCGAACTGGCCCTGCGACAACTGACGGCCAGTCCCCTGGGGGTGCAGACCGTGCGCTACACCGGCGGCGATAGCGCGCCCGAATGGATGACGGCGGAATATCTGAACGGGCTCGTCACAAAAGTCGACATCGGGGGCACCTACCCCGACCTGATCAAAAGCAAACTCCTCGCCGATCCCGATGAAAGCCTGCGCCGACAGCAGCTCTATACCCGCCACCTGCGCATCCAGCTGCCGCTTCAGGCTTTACAGCAGAAGATTCGCGGCGAAGCGGGAATCGACGATATCGGCTACCAGTACGTGGTCGCGGCGATGCAGCAACACCTCAAGGACCGTTATGTGAACGGCCAGGAGATTGTCATTCGACCGCTGGCGTTCATTCCGGGTGGGCGCACAGACAACAAGGCCGATGAGGTCGCCAACATGTTCGTCATCGGCCCGCGACTCGTCGACAAAGGGCCTTGCCTGCTCTTGCGCCCGCTGCTCGACCCACCGCTTCTGCAATACCCCTGCGAAGCCAACCTGCTGTACGCGATCAAACACCAGCAGACACTGCGCCAGTCGGTCCTGGCCTGGTTGCCCGACGACGTGCGATTCAACTACTCACAGTACGTGTTCCCCGGTCAGCTGCCGTCTGCCTGGACACTGTCGCAATGGCTGGTCGACCCGAAGTCGGCGCTCGGCATGATGGGCGCGGCCACTCTTGCAGCGACGCCCCTCGCAGAACCTTCACTGCAAACAGTGTTCACCGCCAATGCCAACGCGATGATCACCCTGGCGGACCGGCAGTCGGTGTCCAATGCGCAAAATCGCTGGGCGACTCTCAAGCAAGGCGCCTGGGTGCTGTTCAATATCGCGCTGCCCTTCATGGGCAGAACAGCCGGGGCGGCGGCCTGGATCTGGCAGATCATGGACGACCTGCATGAAGCCAATGAAGCCAGCGAGGCAGGCGACAGTGAAGACACATGGGCGGCACTGACCGATCTGTTTCTGTCACTGGGCATGGTGCTCGCCCATCACGCGGCAACGCGCAACGAAGCGGCGCCACGAGCCCTGGAAAAGGAAATGCCGACGCCGGTCGAGAAATCCCCGGAAGCACTGCCCGCGAAAATCACCGTGACCCAGCTGCCCGATATCACCACGCAGACGCTGCCGACGGCTCACGAAACCTCCTTGTATACCCATGGCGCAACCGCGCGTACGAGTATGGGGGGGTTGTTAAACGAGCTGGCCATTGCAAAACCCGAAGGCCTGGCGAGTCCCTCGACCCAGGTCGGGCCTCATCAATTTTTGAGTGGGCTCAATCAGAAATGGTATGCCCAGTCCGGCCAACGCTGGTTCGAAGTCATCCTCAACGACAATGCGGATGTTCAACTCATCGATAGCCGCCAGTCCCCGCCGAAGACCGGCCCGCTGTTGACCCATTCGTCAAAAGGAGAGTGGTTCGTCGACACTCGCCTCAGATTGCGTGGCGGAGGCCGCAGCCGCAAAGAACTGGCGCAGGAAAATGCACGGCGAAAAGCCGAGTTGAAGCAACAACTGACCACGTTCGACACTCACAAAGCCACGCTGCAGACGGCGCTCGAAACGGCCGAGAAAGCCGCCGTTCCAGTGGCGCCGGGCGTCGATGACCCCAATGGTCGGCAACTGATCGAAACGCTGGAAACACAGCTGGCGGTATACGGCGTGTACATCGATCAGCTCAAAGCATTCAACGCGATGGAATCCGTTCAAAACTACCGCGCCGTCATGGTCAGTTGCCTGGACCAGCAACTATCGCTGACGCAGAAGTGGTTCCACCGGCAAACCTCTGCTTTCGGCACCTGCATGCGCCGCTCGCTGGCCCTGCTTGAAAACGAGCCGGGCGAACACGGCCAGACGCCACGCCAGACGCATCAACAGACCAGTGACCTGACTCAGCGATTCATCGAAAAAATCGAGTTTGCCAAGGGCCGGATCGAAGAGTTGAAACGACTGGGCAGAGAGGCTGCCGAAATTGCCGGGGAACACACGGCACTACTGCCGGCGTTTGATCTGCAAGACCTGAAGCTGTTTCAGATCAGTCTCGCTCCAGAGCTCTGCCTCAATGACACCGGCACCGTCGCCACCGATCCTGCCGGCGAAGCGCTGGCAACGCTCGTCGAAGACGTTGGCCTCACCATCCAGTCGTCACTGGACCTCATAAAAGATGAAGACACGCTTGGGCTGGCCGAACGGATCGACGGCCTCAGTGATCTGGTGGAGCAGTTCGCAACCATCGACCAACGTATTGCCGACATGCCTGGCGAGTATCAAGGGCAGTTTCAGCAGCCGTCACTGGACGTGATGCGCCAGCGTATCGACGTGTTCAACGAGGGGGCGGTGAAAAAACTGGCGGGCTTGCTCAGTGAGCGCAAGACCTTCGAACCGGCACCGGGGCCATCTCGCCCCGTGGTCGCACCGCAACGCCTCATCAAGACGCGGTTCAAAGGCGCCGTGGTTGGAAAATCCAGAATGCGCGCAGGCGTGACCGATGCCGACCTGGTGGACGTGGTGTCCCCGCTCACCGGCAAAGTCCTCGCCACGTTCCATGAAAAAAAACCCGGCGTCTGGGTTGAACATGTAGCGCCCAAAACCCTCGCGCCGGTTACCAGCAAACCCATGCTGAACACCTGTATTCGCAACGGAGAAACGTTGCTGGAAAATTTGCCCGACTTCACCGTCCGAACCGAGGCCCACTCAAAAGGCGCGCGACGCATTCCCTGGGAAATCGAGGAAATGTTTCATCAGCAGGCTAACCGCATGGAAAGGGCCAGCGAGGCGATCCAGAACGCCCTGACGGACGAAAACGCCACCGAGGGCGGCTCGGTATCGGCCGTCACCGTAGCCAAACAGCTCAACGATGCAGCGCTGGACCTGTACAAAAAAGGCCGCGAAATCCGCATCAGCATGACCAAACGACAACCGCCCATGGCCGGTCGTGTCGAGTGGCTGCACAGCAAAGGCCAGATCACTATCACCAAGACCCAGGGTCGTCTGCGCCTGAAAGGCAGGCACAAGGACTTTATGGATGAGTACGAGATCCGCGATCAAAAAACGCGCGAGGTGCTCTGGTACGCACATTTTCACTACCCAAAACACGAGACGCCGAAGCAGGACTTTACCGCTGCTCACCTGAAGACCATTGAGCAGCGTGGGTTGGGAGGTGCCTACGAAAAACACGGCAACAGCAACAATCTTCAGTCGATCGCCATTTATCGTGCAGAAATCAACCACCGGCTGGCGAGCGCATTGTTCTTCAAATAGCGGTCCGGACCTCGCTGAAGACTCACCCCGTGGCCCCGTGTAAATCCCATCGCAAGGAAGCGATCATGACCGACAGCAATGCCCCGACAGCCGCCTCGGCGCTCGAAGAAAAAAGTGATCTGGTCAGCCAGACCAGCCACGGCCCGACACTCAATGAAGTGGCGTCACACGTGTTGCGCCTGGCCTTGAAAGAGCTTTATCCGACACTGGACATCGACCCCGATACAGCGCTTGTCGGCACGCCTCGATGGCGGGTGAAAAACAATGGCATCGAGGCACAACCCATCGGTTTCGAGTCGCTGACCCATGCGCTCCTTCGGCAGGGACTCGATGGCACAACGGCCAACTATCTCGAAGGCGAACACTTCCTCACCGACCTGCCCGCCGGTAACAACTCCATTCACCTGGCGGTCAGCATCGAGGAAATCGCCGGGCTCCTCAACGACAGGGCACCCTTGCTGTTCGTCGATTTTCAGGCTCGGCAACTGGACTTCTGGAACGGCAAGGGAAAGCACATTGCCCGCTGGGCAGAGCTGTCCGACTCGTTGCGCAAGGCACTGAGCATACAAACGGTCAAGGGATGGGACGCCACGGAATGCGCAATGGCCCGGGAGGTATTCAAAGACCCGGACAAGGCCACACGAAAAAACATGGACAGCGAGTTGTCGTCAATCCAGGCGTGCCTGATCGACCTCGACACCCTGGAAAATGATGTCGCCAGCCACTGGCTGATCGGGGGGGCGCTGGTGCTCAAGGCGACCTGGCGCCAACGTGAACTGCTGACGATGTACACCATCGAAAACGGCTACGAGTCATTCAGCTCGATGACACAACTGGGGGACTCGCTGCCCGCGCGTCTGGAAGACGCTCTACAAGGGCGCACCTTGGAATGGCGGCTGTATGAGCCTGAGGGCAATGTCTTCGATCACATCGCCTGGGCGATCATTTCGTCACAACTCGATGCCCTACAGTCGCTGCGGTTTCTGGAGGGGCCGATTGACGAAGAGGTGGAACCCGAATCCGGATTCGACACGCGGGAGCAGGCGCGATTCAAGCAACTGGTGGCGGCGATACCCGAATGGCTTCGCAACGGATCGACGCGCGACATACAAGACTACAGTCGCTACCTCACCGGGCTGGGCAACCTGTATCGCCAACCCGCCCGCAAGGCCACCCGGGACGAGATACCTTCCATCAGTGACCATGCGCAACGGCTGATGCGAGAAGCGATCATCGCGGATCCGAGCGCTGTCGGTGCCGCGGATCTTCCACTGGACCAACTGCAGATCAAGATCACGAACAGTTTTACCGTGAACAACCTGACGCTACCCAACCCGCTCGATCAACGCGTCGAAACCCTCGCTGACTTCGCCCTGGAGAACGAGGCGCCCTACCTCGCGACCCTGTCATTCAAACACGCGCAGCCCATGCCGGACTGGCTCACACCCGCGTTCCTCACCACCGTGGCCGCACGCGTCAATATTGGCGAGGTCTATCCCAGGCTCATCAAGAGCGCGTTGATCGACGATCCTGTGAAGTCCCGACGTCAGAAAGACTTCTACCGCGATCAGCTAAATTTATTGCTGCCGCTGACGGCACTTGAGGCGAAGGTCAAACAGGAATGCGGTATCGATGAGCAAGGCTACCGATACGTTTGCGACCTGTTTGATCCCGCCCCCGATGCGCCGCAGTCCATTGCCCTCTATCCGCTGATGATGACGCCGCAACATCGCCTGATCAGCTCCAGTGACACCGTCGCGAACATGTTCATCATCAATCCTCGCGACGCCGAAAACGGCCCATGTCTGCTCTACCGGCCGATGTTCGATCAGCCGCTGTTACAGTTTCCGTCGCGCCAGAACTTGCTGTATGCGCTGCACCAACCCGGCGAACTCAGGAACTCGGTGCTGGCCTGGCTGCCGAACGCAACACTGAGCTTCGAGTACGCCCAATATGTGTTTCCCATCGGTCTGCCCTCCCCTTGGCTGGTGGCAGAGCAGTTGGTAAACCCGTCGCAGCGAATCGACCGCTTCGGTCGCGTGGTTTTAGAGAGCAGCGAAATGACCGGCGACCTCATGTCGGCCTTGTTCACCAGCAATGCCAAAGCGTTGGTCGAGCTGGCTGACCGCCAGTCAGCATCCAACGCCGAACAGCGCTGGAAGCTGTTGAAAGACAGCAGTTGGGCGTTGTTCAACGTCACCACGAATTTCCTCAGCGGGACCGTCGGAACAGCGGTCTGGCTTTGGCAGACCATCGACGAACTGCAACAGGCAATCGACGCGCGAGAAAAAGGCGACAGCCTTATCGAGTGGACCTCGGTGGCGGATATTTTACTGACCGTGGGGATCATTCTCAGTCATCACGTGGTGATACGGCGCAAAGCGTTATCGAGCAAACCTCGCAGCCCGGGGGTCGTCGAAACGCCAATCCCTGAGCCGGTGCCAACGATCATCACGTTGAATCCCGAGCCACTTGGCGCGGAGCTGCCAATCACCCATTGCAGCGCGCTCGAGGTCGCCGGTTCGGTTCCGCGACGCACACCCTCGGCGCTGGAGACTTACCTCGACACACTCAAGGTCGAGGCGCCTGACCTCTCCGACAAGGAACTGACCATCCTCAATAAAGACCTTCCTCACCTTTACCAGATCAACGAAAAGACCTACGCACAAGTTGCCCATCGCTGGTTCAACATCGCGGTGGATGGAGAGGAACAGGTCAACATCGTGCACCCTCAGGATCACGCCAGACTTGGCCCGCTGCTGACCTCCAGCCACGGCGCATGGGTGCTTGATCTGCGTTTACGCTTGCGCGGCGGTGGGCCAAAAAGCCGACTCAAAACGATGAAGGCGGCCAAGGAGCATCGCAAACAGGCGCTGGAAAACGCCCTGCAATCGTTCAAGTCCCAGGAAGCAGCGAAGAAAGCCGAGGTGGAAAAAGCGCAAGAAGACATGCTGGCCGCCAGATCGGATGTTTACGATCGATTGTCCGTGCTCTATTTGGAGAAACTGGAGGGGATGATCACCTCGTACCAACAAGCGCTTGAGCAATTGCGCGAATGGCGCAACCTTGGTGGCACGGCAGGCTACACCTTCGACTTGCTGCGTCTGAGCACCGAGCTGCAAAAGCACCTGGCACTCTGGTTCACGGTAAAGAAATACCAATACGTCCAGACCACCGATGTACTGACAACGGCCACATCGTCAGAGCCGTTAACCCGAACGGTGTACGTTGAAAATATTCAGTCGGCGACCGAACTGAGCCACCAGATGCTCGACAAATTGAGCCTCTCGCACGCCACGCTCGAAGGCATGAATGAGGCAGGTCGGCCGGGCATCAATGAGGCCATGAAGATCTCCCGGCTGATGCCTTCGTTCACGGCGCTGCAACTTAAAGCCAACGAAATTGGCATGGCCCAGGAGCTCTGCCTGCAAGAGCAGGCCAGCGCCAGCATGACCGAAGCCCGCCGCGCCATCGGCAACATTGTCATGAGCGCCAGCAGTGCCGCGCATCAGATCGCGGACCTGATTCAAACACCCGTCGTCGAAACCGCTGTACAGGAATCTATCGAACTTCTCGGCGACCTTGCCGAGGTCTTTGCCGACGCCGATCAGCGCATTCAGGAATTGCCGGGCACTTACCCCGGCCTGTTCAAGCAATCACAACTCGACCATCTGCGCAGCCTGTTCGAGGAGTTTGCACAACTGTCACGAGACCGGCTCCAGCGCCTGCTGCCGGAAGAAGGGCCGTCCGACGAGCAGAAACCGGCAGGTCAGGCACGTCCACCCGCCACACGTCCGCCGATCAAAGTGAGCAAGAGCCGGCCACGCGAACCCGCTAAAAATGAAGCGGCAAAACCTGCGGATGATCCGCTCAAGCCATTCACACCTGCGGCCTACCCACAGCCAGTGCCGGAGATGAAAGATTTGGAGATCATCGACGCTGGTCTCGATCTGAACCTGGGGGTCAGCCAGTTTATGGAAAGTGCCCGTAAAGACGCGTTGCGCCCAAAACGCATACCCGCCGATATCCAGCATGAGTTCGATCAAAAAGCACTGAAACTGGAACAGAGTGCCGCCGATGTTGATCAGGCCATGATCCGGATCAAAAACGCCGACGGCAGCCACCCTCCGGTCGCCACCCTTAGCCTTGAGCTGCGCGAGGCTGCCAGGCAATTGCGCAAAGAAGGCGTCAGCGTTCGAGCGAACCTGTACAAACAACGCAAACCCATACAAAGCATTTTTAAATGGATGCATGAAAACCGGCAGGTCGAAATCCGCCGCGACAAACGCGGACGAATCCGCACCAAACAATTGGGCGACTTTTTCCAGGAATACCGGATTCTCGACAAGACAAACAACAACGCGGCGCTGTGGGTCGCGCATTTCCACTATGAAACCCTGAAGAGCCCGGCGGATAACCCCACAACGGCTCATTTCAAAGTCTCGGAAGACTATCTGGATACGCTCAAGCCGGAACTGCGGGAGACATTGACGAGCGTCGAACCCATCGATGGCTTTTTGCGCAAAATAACCGACCCTGCGCTGCGCAAACTGTTTTTAGACCTGGAACCGTCGGTCAACGCCTGAGGTGCAAACGGTTCAACGCCAGACTTTGGCCAAGCGCCCGAGTGCGTCACTGATCTGCGCTTCGGGCACCGCCGCGAATCCCAAGACCAGCCCGGCACGCTGGTCCTGGGGTGTTTGCGAATCCGGCAACCAATAGCTGCTGAGCCCATTGATCTCGACATCGACGCTGGCGGCTTTGTCGATCAACTCGCGTTCACGGGCCTGCGAGTCGACCATCACGGTCAGATGCAGCCCGGCCGCGACACTCGGCAGGCTGCCGATGCCCGGAATGTCTTGAGGCCAACCGGCGAGCAACGTGTTGCGCCGATTCAGGGCCGCGCGGCGCATGCGGCGGATGTGTCGCTGGAAGTGCCCGGCCGCCATGAACTCGGCCATCACCGCTTGAGTGCTGACTTCGGAATGCCGGACATCCACCGCCCGACGTTGGGAGAACGCCTGCACCAAGGCTGGCGGCAACACCAGATAACCCAGACGCAACGCCGGGAAGGCGACTTTGCCAAACGTCCCGACGTACAACACCCGCCCCTGTCGATCGAGTGCCGCCAACGGCGCCAGCGGGGCGCCGCTGTAACGGTATTCGCCATCGTAGTCATCCTCGACGATCCAGCCTTGGGCGCGTTCGGCCCAGGCCAGCAATTCAAGGCGCCGCGCCAGGCTCATGACCACCCCGGTCGGGTATTGATGCGACGGGGTGACATACGCCAACCGACAATCACTGAGCCCGGCCAATTCGCGGCAATCGATGCCCTCACTGTCCACCGCCACCCCGTGCAATCGGGCACCGGCCACGGCAAACGCATGACCGGCGGCCCGATACCCCGGATTTTCAACCGCCACCCCATCGCCGGGCTCCACCAACAGCTGTGCACAAAGGCTTATTCCCTGTTGCGCGCCACTGGTGATCACTATTTGTTCAGCCGAGCACTGCAAGCCCCGGGAACTGCGCAAATAGGCGGCGATCATGCCGCGCAAGCGCTCGTCCCCCGCCGGGTCGCCGTAACACAGCTGCTGCAAATCCGGTTTGCGCCAGAAAGCCGCATTCAGCTTGGCCCACACCTCGAATGGAAACAGATCAAATGCCGGAACGCCGACCCGAAACGCCCGGGGCGGACCACTGGGTGGCGCGGCCAAATGATTGTTTTCGACGCGGCTCAACGCAGCGTTGTGGATAACTTTACTGGATGAAACCACAGGTAAATTCAGCGGTTTTGTGGATAAGGCTGTGGATAAGCCTGTGCGCAACCCTGTGGATAGATTTGTGGATAGTTTTTTTGCGGTAAGTGCGGTTTGAGGTAACTGCGCGACATAAGTCCCATCACCCACTCGTCCCTCGATGAACCCTTCGGCATACAGCTGATCGTAGGCCCGCACCACGCTGTTACGGGAAATCGCCAGCGCCGCTGCCAGGTCTCGGCTGGCCGGCAGTCGCGTGCCGCTGGCGAGGCGTCCGTCGAGCACCCGCACACGCAGCGCCTGATAGAGCTGACGACTCAACCCCTGGCGGCGATCAAGTTCGATACCGGCCGGGTTGAATGACAAGGAAAGTGGCGTATCGGTCATGGCAATGGACCTATGAAATGCGTCGGTATTGGCTCTTACAACGAGCCAATAGCCTGCCTAGGATGAACGCATTCGCCAAGGAGTTTTTCCATGTACAACCCGAGCGGTTTTGCCATCAACGATTTCGCTGAACTGCACCGGCAGATACTCGGGACCCGCCTCGCCATGGTGATCACGCATGGCGAGCAAGGCCTGCAAGCCAGTCATCTGCCATTGTTGTTCAACCCTGAGCAAGGCCCGAATGGCACCCTTTACGGCCACTTCGCCCGGGCCAATCCGCAATGGAAAGACTTGCAGGATGGCGCCGAAGCGCTGGTGATTTTTGCCGGTGCCGACGCGTACGTCAGCCCGGGTTTTTACCCGAGCAAAGCCGAGCACGGCAAAGTCGTGCCGACCTGGAACTACGTCGCGGTGCACGCTTATGGCACCGCCGAGGTGTTCACCGACGCCGAGCGCCTGCTCAATCTGGTCAGCGCGCTGACGGATCGCCACGAAGCGAGTCGGACCCAACCGTGGAAAGTGGCCGACGCGCCCGCCGATTACATCGATGGCATGCTCAAAGCCATCGTCGGTTTCGCACTGCCTGTCCAGCGCCTGGAAGGCAAACGCAAACTCAGCCAGAACCGCAGCCCCGCAGACATCGCCGGCGTACGCGAAGGGCTCGCCGCCAGCCCTGATGTGCACGACCAGGCCCTCGCCCACTTGATGCGTTAAGGAATGAACATGAGTCAGATTGAAATTCGTCAGGTCACCGCCGACGATCACGCCGCCTGGTTGCCGCTGTGGCAAGCCTACCTGCGCTTCTACAACACCGAACTGCCGGAGGCCGTCACGGACAGCACCTGGCAACGCCTGCTCGACCCGAGTGAGCTGACGCATTCGGCGCTGGCGTGGGTCGATGGCGCTGCGGTCGGGATGGTGAACTTCATCTACCATCGCTCGAACTGGAGCATCGAAAACTCCTGCTACCTGCAAGACCTGTTTGTGGATCCGCAAACCCGTGGCACCGGCGCCGGTCGCAAGCTCATCGAATTCGTCTACGCCACCGCCAAGGCGGACGGTTGCGGCAAAGTCCACTGGTTGACCCACGAAACCAACGCCACCGCGATCCAGCTCTACGAGCGCATCGCCGAACGCCCCGGTTTCATCCAGTTTCGCAAAGCCATTTAAGGTTCAAGGAGCACAGCATGTCGACTTCACTCGCGGACTGGAAAGGCGTCCCGCCGCCGTCGGTCACAACCCTCGAAGGGCGTTTTATCCGCTTGGAAAAACTCGACCCGGCACGTCACGCCGAGGGTTTGTGGAAAGCCCTGCAAGGCCCGGGTTCGGACCCGAAACTCTGGGACTATTTGCCGTACGGCCCCTTCCCGGAGCGCAGCGCATTCAACGATTGGCTGAACAACCACGCGGCCAATAGCGACCCGTATTTCTTCAGCGTGATCGACCGGGCCAGCGGTGAGGTGCAAGGCATCCTCAGCCTGATGTCGATCGTCCCGGCGCAGGGCCGCATCGAAATCGGCCACGTCACTTTCGGTGCGCCGATGCAGCGTTCGCCGAAAAGTACCGAAGCGGTTTACTTGCTGGCCAAGCAATCCTTTGCGCTGGGCTATCGTCGCCTGGAGTGG
>NZ_JBNNWE010000113.1:0-19225 GCF_050280905.1 Pseudomonas sp. NPDC086278 | reverse complement strand
CGGACTATTATCAGTGCGAAGTGGCTACAGAATTCAAGCCGCTCGGCACTACCCTGAAGGGGGCACCATGAAAGAGAAAATCCAAAACTGGCTGCATGACCTGGGTGTCGCACTCGGTTTGATCGAACCGCCTCTGCAACCTGTGCCAATTCGTACCGACGACGAACAACGCCGACGCCAGCAACGCCGTCGGTAGATTGCCGACGCGAGAGCTGTGGCAGGCGGGCGACGATACTTGTCGTGGAGCGTGGCTCTTGTGGAGCGGGGCTGTTGTGGCGAAAGGCTGTTGTGGCGAGGGGGCTTGCCCCCGTTCGGCTGCGCAGCAGTCGTAAAGCAAATCGGCAACACGTCAGCCTGATACACATTGGGGTGAATGGTTTTTGGGGCTGCTTCGCAGCCCAACGGGGGCAAGCCCCCTCGCCACAGGCAAGCCCCTCACCACAGACAAGCCCTTCAACCACAGACAAGCCTTTTACCACAGGCAAACCCTTCACCAAAGATATGCCCCTCGCCACAAAAGCCTTCCTGTCATGAATTATCGGTGGATTCGGCAACCCTTCTTAATCCCGTCCGATCCTCACTAAAAACCGACTCAAATCATTCGCCGTCTTAGCGCTTTTGAGCATCCGGTCTTCCTCCGCGGTAAACGCCGTCAGCCCCAATTCATCCTCCAGATGGAAGATCAGGTCTTCGATATCCGCTTTATCCAGTCCCAGCGCCAGGAGGCTGGCGTCATCGTCGAAGTCATCCCGGTCTTCCAGCAGGCGGCTGATGAATTGATGGACGGCGGCACGTACGGCGGCTCTTTTCATGGTCGTTCTTCGAGGGCGTTATTGTTGTTGTCCCTGGCGTTGAGTACAGCAGGCTTCAGCCGTGTGAGCGCTGCCACTCGTCAATCATCGTGCGCAAATGTTCCCCGGAAAAACTGCCGAAATGCCCGCCATGCACGGTGCGGATCGGCAATGCGCGCAAGCGTTGCAAACTGCGCGCGTAGTCATCGAGGTTGGAGTGGTAAGCGTCTTCGATCAGCGGCCCGTCGTAGATAATGTCGCCGCTGAACAAGGTTTCGGTCGCCGCCTCATAGAGGCTGATGCCCCCCGGCGAATGGCCAGGTGTGTGCAGCACTTGCAGCACGCGATTACCCAGATCCAGCACGTCCCCTTCCTCAATCATGCCGGTGGCCGGCGCGGCTTTGACCCGGTATTCGGCGTAGCACAGCGGGCAATCCGGGTGCGCCTCGAACATCTCGTCGCCGACGAACGCCGTAGATAACGTGTTCTCGCCATCCGGCGCAGCGAGGATCTGCGCTTCGGCCGGGTGCACCAGCCGTTCAGGAAACTCATGATGGCCGGCGATATGGTCGAAGTGGCAATGACTGGCCACCGCCACCAATGGCCGCTCGGTGATCCACGGCAGTTGCTCGCGCAGGCTCACCAGCCCCGAACCGCTGTCCAGCAGCAAGTCCTTGTCACGGCCCTGAATGTGCCAGAGGTTGCAGCGATAGAACGGCCGAATGTACGGCTCGTGAATCAGCCGAATGCCGTCGCCCAGGCTTTTGACCTCAAACCACTGATCGCGAGAAACGATCTTCATAAAGGTTTTCTCCAGACGAAAAAAACGGGTGTGGCAACCGACGCCACACCCGTCGAAGAAAGCATCAAGTCGTTATGTTCAGCTTAGATCGCGCTCGCCACTGTGGAAGGGCGGCGAGACATCAGGCTGACCAGCACAAAACTTACCAGACCCACGCCGAGGCTGTAGTAGATCGGGGTGTTGGCATCCAGACCGTCCTTGACCATGAACACCAGCGCCGTGGCGAAGCCCATGCCCATGCTGGCGATGGCGCCAGCGGTGGTCGCGCGTTTCCAGAAGATCGCGCCCATCAGCGGGATCAGCATGCCGCCCACCAACAAGTTGTAAG
This sequence comes from Pseudomonas sp. NPDC086278, assembly GCF_050280905.1. Taxonomy (NCBI): domain Bacteria; kingdom Pseudomonadati; phylum Pseudomonadota; class Gammaproteobacteria; order Pseudomonadales; family Pseudomonadaceae; genus Pseudomonas; species Pseudomonas sp. NPDC086278. The sequence goes on along the minus strand of NZ_JBNNWE010000113.1, from coordinate 17,304 downwards.
CCAGGGTCAGGGCGCTGATCACGTCATTCACCACCAACGCGATGCCGAGCACGACGATGCCGGTCAGCAGGGTGAACAGGCGGTTCATGCCCAGGCTCGACGGTTTGCCGCCGCGCAGTTTCGGCAGCAGGTCTTCGGTCAGGGTAGTGGCAGCGGCGAGCAGGCCGGCGCTGGCGGTGGACATCATGGCGGCCAGTGCCGCAGCGATCACCAGGCCACGGATACCGTCCGGCAAGGACAGTTTGACGATGGCGGCGAAGGCGTTGTTGACGTTGTCCAGGTCCGGAATCAGTACGTGCGCGGCCATGCCGATCAGCGCGCAGGCCAGGCCGTAAAGGATGCAGTAGAAACCGGCGACCGTACCGGCATACTGCGCGACTTTCGCCGACTTGACGGTGAACACCCGTTGCCAGATGTCCTGACCGATCAGGATGCCGAAGAAGTAGATCATGAAGTAGGTGATGATCGTGTCCCAGCCGATGGTCGTGAAGCTGAAGTTCGACGCCGGCAGTTTCAACACCAACTCATCCCAGCCGCCGACGCGGTACAGGCAGATCGGCAACAGGATGAACATCAGGCCGACGGTCTTGATCACGAACTGGACGATGTCGGTCAGGGTCAGCGACCACATGCCGCCGATGGCCGAGTAAATCACCACCACGCCACCACCGAGCAATACCGAAATCCAGAACGGCAGGCCGAACAGCACTTGCAGCACGGTGCCGATCGCCAGGATCGAGGTCACGCCGATCATCAACGCATACGCCAGCATGATGATCGCGCTCGCCGAGCGGGCCATCGGGTTGTAGCGTTTTTCCAGGACCTGGGTAACGGTGTAGATCTTCAGTTTTAACAGCGGTTTGGCGAGAAACAGATTCAGCGCCACGATCCCGCAACCCAGTGCGGCGCAGAGCCAGAAACCGGAGATGCCATGCACGTAGCCCAGGCGCACGGTGCCGACGGTGGACGCGCCACCCAGTACGGTGGCGGCCATGGTGCCCATGTACAAGCTTGGGCCGAGGTTGCGACCGGCGACCAAAAAGTCTTCGTTGGTCTTGGCTTTGCGCATGCCGTAGTAGCCGAGTATCAGCATCGCGGCGGCGTAGATCAGTACGACGAATAAATCCAATGCCATGATGGCGTGTCTCCGATTGTCTTTTTTATGGTGAAACAAAGGCGTTTCTGAGGTGCTGCTTTTTGTGGGGGCGGGCTTGCTCGCGAAGGCGTCGTGTCAGTCGACATCAATGTTGCCTGACACACCTCTTTCGCGAGCAAGCCCGCTCCCACAGGGGGTATGCGTTGAATCAGGCGGCTTGGCGCAGCGCCGGTTTACCCAGCGAGTCCGTGCTTCTGCTACGAGCATCGTCCGGCCCAAACACTTCCCGAGGTTCCGGAAACAGGCTCAGCAGCGCCAGGTACACCAGCGAAGCCAGGCCCAACGTCACCGGCAGGCTGATGTCGATGCCGCCGGCCAGATTGCCCAGCACACCGACGAACTGCCCCGGCAGGTTCACGAAGCACAGACCTACCAGCGCACTCGGGATCCAGGCACCCAGACCACGCCAGTTCCAGCCGTGGGAGAACCAGTAGCGGCCACCTTTCTCGCCGCGAGTGAACACTTGCAGGTCATCCGGGCAATAGAAGCCGCGACGCACCACCAGGCCGATGATCATGATCACCATCCATGGCGTGGTGCAGGTGATGATCAGCACGGCGAAGGTTGACACGCTCTGCACCAGGTTCGCCGCAAAGCGCCCGATGAAGATGAAGGCAATCGACATCACGCCGATCAGCAACGTCGCCTTGACCCGCGACAGCACGCGTGGGAAGACGCTGGACATGTCCAGCCCGGTGCCATAGAGCGACGTGGTGCCGGTGGACATGCCGCCGATCACCGCAATCAGGCACACCGGCAGAAAGAACCAGCTCGGCGACACGGCCAGCAAACCGCCGACGTAGTTATTGGCGGCGATGTAGTCCGGTGCCGTGATCGCCACGATGGTCGCGGTGGTCAGGCCGAACAGGAACGGGATGAAGGTCGCGACCTGCGAGATCACTACCGCCGCCATGATCCGGCCTTTCGGCGTCTCGCGCGGGATGTAGCGCGACCAGTCACCGAGGAACGCACCGAAGGAAATCGGATTGCTCATCGCGACCAATGCCGCGCCAATAAACGCGGCCCAGAAACCCGGTTGGCCCATGCTCACGGTGCCGGCGTAGTTCACATCGAACGGCCCCGCGAAGGCGAAGATGCCCAGCAGAAACAGCAGGCTGGCGCTCCACACCGCGATCTTGTTGACCCACAGCAGGAAGCGGAAACCATAGATGCAAACCGTCAATACCAGAATCGCGAACAGACCGTAGGCCAGGCCCAGGGTCAGGTCGGTTTCCGGCAGGCCGATCAAGCGTTTGGCGCCACCGATCAACGCATCGCCCGAACTCCACACCGAGAGCGAGAAGAAAGCGATGGCGGTCAGCAGCGACAGGAACGAACCGACGATCCGCCCGTGCACGCCGAAGTGTGCACCGGAAGACACGGCGTTGTTGGTGCCGTTGATCGGGCCGAACAGACCCATCGGCGCGAGGATCAGCGAACCCAGCAACACGCCCAGCACAATCGCCCAGACGCCCGCCTGGAATGACAGGCCGAACAGCACCGGGAAACTGCCGAGCACGGCGGTGGCAAAGGTGTTGGAACCGCCGAAGATCATCCGGAACAAGTCCGTCGGGCTTGCGGTGCGTTCGCTGTCCGGGATCTGTTCGACCCCGTAGGTTTCAATTTGCGTAAGGCTTTGGTCGTTGTCTTTGTTGTTGTTATTCATGATCTGCTCCGATCATAAAGGCGCGCTCATCGTGTGTGAGCGTCACCTGTTTTGGCTAAGGGGATGGCAGCCCTTCCGGCATTGCGGACAAATGTTCGTGGCAGGCCAGCCATAGGCCTTGTTGTTTTTCGCCAGACGCTTGTTTCTTGAAAACAATCGTCTCGCGCTCCTGGCTGAAGTGTTGCTCCCCTTGCATGCGCAGCTCGGTGGCCACGTCATGGATGAAAATCGCCACGTCACCTTGCAGGCTGACAAAGGCGTTGCTCGACGTGCACGACAGCACTTCGAAGCCATCCTCGGCGCGCCAGTTGTCCCACAACGCCTGATAGGCATCGCGCGACAGCAGGGGCTGTTCGAGGGTGTAGAACACGAAGCTGGCATCGGCGCTGAACGCGCCGAAGTAGGCTTCGCGATCGTTACGGGCAAAGGCCTCCACCAGAGCGGCGGCCGCTTGCAAAACCTGATCGCGCTCGTTCATGGCCAATCCTCAGCGGTGGACCACGCCAGGCAGTACGCAGAGCATTTCGTACAGCAGGTTGGCGGCCAGCAGCGAGGTGTTGCCGGTGGTGTCGTAAGCGGGCGAGACTTCTACCAGATCGCAACCGACCAGATCGAGGCCTTGGCAGCCGCGAACGATTTCAATCGCCTGAATGGTCGTCAGACCGCCGATTTCCGGGGTGCCGGTGCCAGGTGCCCACGCCGGGTCAATGCCGTCGATGTCGAAACTCAGGTACACCGGACCGCCGCCGACTTTTTCGCGAACTTCGGCCATCAACGGCGCCAGGGATTTGTGCCAGCACTCTTCGGCCTGAACCACACGGAAGCCCTGATTGCGGCTCCAGTTGAAGTCGTCGGCGGTGTAGCCCTGGGCGCGCAGACCGATTTGTACCACTCGATCCGGGTCCAGCAGGCCTTCTTCGACGGCGCGACGGAAGGTGGTGCCGTGGGCGATTTTCTCGCCAAACATGTGATCGTTCACATCGGCGTGAGCGTCGATGTGCACCAGGCCGACCTTGCCGTGCTTTTTATGAATGGCACGCAGGATCGGCAGGGTGATGGTGTGGTCGCCGCCCAGGGTCAGCGGGATCACGTCGTGTTCGAGGATGTTGTGGTACGACTCTTCGATGATCCGTACGGCGTCCAGCAGGTTGAAGGTGTTGATCGCTACGTCGCCGATGTCGGCCACCGACAGCGAATCGAACGGCGCAGCGCCGGTCGCCATGTTGTACGGGCGGATCATTACCGATTCAGCGCGGATTTCGCGCGGTCCGAAACGGGTGCCGGGGCGCAGCGAGGTGCCGATGTCCAGCGGCACGCCAATGAAGGCAGCGTCCAGGCCGGCAGCGGTAGGCAAATGGGGGAGTCGCATCATGGTGGCGATGCCGCCGAAGCGCGGCATTTCATTGCCGCCCAGTGGTTGGTGAAGAATCTTGTCCACGGGTAGGGCCTCATCGTCGTTGTTTTATTTATGTCGGCGCGCCGTTTACGGGATAGACGGGCACCGCTGTGGGCCGATTCTGCGAAATGTAGTGCGCGGGAAGAATCGCTACGGGCAAATACTTAGTTCAGGTTTTTCTAAACTAATGCCTGGAGCAGAGATAGACTCGTCTCCATGCGCGAACTACCTGCTGCCTGCCAGTCAGGTGTTGAGCACCGCAACCCATGTGGGAGCGAGCTTGCTCGATCAGTCCGCAATGATTGTGACGGTTAGGCCCTCATCGCGAGCAAGCTCGCTCCCACAGGGATCTGTGTAATTCAAAGTATTGCGTGTTTCGTTGCATTTGGAGTGTCTGATGGCCAACGCTTTACCCGACCTGAAACTGTTGCGCATCTTTGTCAGCGTGGTCCGCCATCAGGGGTTCGCCAACGCCCAGCAAGAGCTCAACCTCTCGACTTCGGCGATCAGCACTTACATGAGCCAGCTCGAAGCGGCGCTGGGCCTGGTACTGTGCCATCGCGGTCGTGGCGGTTTCAGCCTGACCAGCAAAGGCGAGTTGTTCCATCAGGAAACCCTGCGTCTGCTGGGCGAACTCGAAGGCTTCGAGCAGTACGCCGCCGCGCTCAAGGGCGAACTGCGCGGCACGCTGAACCTCGGCGTCATCGACTCCACTGTCAGCGACAAGGCCTTGCCCTTCGCCGAAGCCATCGGCGCCTACAGCCAGGAACACCCTGCGGTGCATTTGCATTTGTCGGTGATGAGCCCGTATGAACTGCAACTCGGCGTGCAGGACAATCGCCTCGACCTGGCCATCGGCGCGTTTTCCACGCGTATGAGCGGCCTGGTCTACATGCCGCTGTACCGCGAACAGCACTGGCTGTATTGCAGCAGCCGCCACCCGTTGTTCACCGAGCGGCGCATCCCCGAGCAAGTCATCACCCAGCAACGCATGGTTGGTCGCGGCTATTGGAGCCAGGCCGAACTGGCGCGCCACGGGTTCAAACACAGCGCCGCGACTGTGGAAAGTATGGAAGCCCAATTGATTCTGGTGCTGTCCGGCGCCTACATCGGTTACCTGCCGGAGCACTATGCTCAGGCCTGGGCCGACAAGGGCGACTTGCGGGTGTTGCTGCCGGCGACGTTCGGTTATCAGGCGCCATTCTCGATGATCGTGCGCCGGGGGCGCAGCCGCGAACCCTTGATCCAGACCTTCCGCGATCTGCTCAAAGCACAACTGAACCAGGCTTGAAACCATGTCCAGAATCCACTGCCCGCGCTGCCGGCGCCCACAAACCCATTGCCTCTGCCCGCTGATCCCCAACCTTGACAGCCGCACTCGGGTGTTGCTGTTGCAGCATCCAAGCGAAGTGAACCATGCGTTGAACACCGCGCGGTTGGCGGCGTTAGGGTTGAACAATGCCGAGCTGATTGTCGGCGAGGTGTTCGAGGATTTGCCGGCGCTGTTGAATCAGCCGGGGTATCAGGCGCGTTTGTTGTTCCCGGCCGAAGAGGCGCAACCGTTGCAGGCTGGCACCGGCAATGACCAGCCGTTATTGCTGGTCGTCCCGGACGGCACCTGGCGCAAGGCGCGCAAGATGTTGCACCTCAATCCGCTGCTGGCGGCATTGCCTCGGGTGACTTTGCCGCAGGGCGGTGTGTCGCGGTATCGGCTGCGCAAGGCACCGGGGCCTGGGGCGTTGTCGACGATAGAGGCGATTGTGCAGGCGTTGCAGACGCTGGAAGCGCCGACGAATTTCGAGGCGTTGTTGAAACCGTTCGAGGCATTGATCGAGGGGCAGATTGCGGCGATGGGGGAAGAGACCTTCCAGCGTAACCATGGGCCGAAATAGTCGTTGCTTGTGAGGGCCTCTTCGCGAGCAAGCCCGCTCCCACAGGGGGATCGCATTTTCCCTTAAAGAAACACGATCAACCGTGGGAGCGGGCTTGCTCGCGAAAGCGGCAGAACAATCACAAAAAATCCAACTACCAGCTAACGCTCACGCATCGCCTCAGTCCGCACTTTCAGCAGGCAATCCACCACCCTTTTCTCCACTGGCGATCACGTTTCCCTTGAAGAAACACGGTCAACCGTGGGAGCGGGCTTGCTCGCGAAAGCGGCAGAACAATCACAAAAAATCCCAACTACCAGCTAACGCTCACGCATCGCCTCGGTCCGCGCTTTGAGCACCGGTTTCAACAGGTAATCCAGCACACTTTTCTCTCCGGTAATGATGTCCACCGTCGCCACCATCCCCGGAATGATCAGCAACGGTTTCACATCCCCGCCCAAGTGGTTCTTGTCGGTGCGGACCTGAATCAGATAAAAGCTGTTGCCCTTGTCATCGGTAATCGTGTCCGCCCCGATCAACTCCAGCTTGGCGCTCAACCCGCCGTAAATCGTGTAGTCATACGCGCTGAACTTGACCATCGCTTTCTGCCCCGGGTGCAGGAACGCCACGTCCTGCGGCCGCACCTTGGCTTCGATCAGCAGGTTGTCTTCCAGCGGCACGATTTCCACCATGTCGCTGCCCGGCTGAACCACGCCACCGATGGTGTTGACCTTCAGCACCTTGATGATCCCGTGCACCGGCGACACCACCGTCGTGCGTGATACACGGTCATCGATGGCAATGCTCGATGCGGTGATTTTCGACAGGTCGGTGCGTTTCTCATTCAACTCTTTGGCGGCGTCCGAACGGAAGGATTGTTCCGATTCGTCGATCTTGCTTTTGATCTCGTTGATCGCCGATTCCGCCCGGGGAATTGCCAGCGTCGTCGCGTTCAGCGAGCCGCGAATCTCCACCGCACTGCGTTTGAGTCGCAGGATTTCCACTGGCGACACCGCCCCCGTGCCTACCAGCGGCGTCGACATGTTCATCTCTTCTTGCAGCAGCGCCAGGCTGGAACTGAATTGCCCCTGTTTGGAGCGGAACTCCGCCAGTTCCTGGGTTTTTTGCCGAAGTTGTTCACTCAGCGTGCGTTGTTCACTGGCCAGCCGACGCTGGCGCTGATCGAACAACGAACGTTCGTCCTCAGCCACTTGCGGCGCCTTGGCAATCACTTCTTCTGACAGCTTGAACGGCCGCCCCTCGGCCTCCGCTGACAGTCGCTCGACCTGCGCGGTCAACGCATAACGGTCGGCTTCGCTCTCGCCCTTGTTCGACAGAAACCGCGTGTCATCCAGGCGCAGCAGCGTGTCGCCCTTGTTCACCATTTGCCCTTCGCGTACGAAGATTTCGGTAACGATGCCGCCTTCCAGGTTCTGGATCACCTGCACCTTGCTCGACGGAATCGCCTTGCCTTCGCCCATGGTGACTTCCTGCAACACCGCGAACTTGGCCCAGATCACCGCGCTGATAATCAGCCCGGCAGCCAGCCACACGGTGATCCGCGACCAGCGCGGAGAATCCTGCAACGAGGCACCGGCGGTTTCCGGCATGAATTCGCTTTCGGCGCTTTTGCTGAAACTGCCGAAGTAACCCCGGTTGTGTGATTTGTCCGACGATGAACGGGCCATGGGGCGCTCCTAGACAGCCGCAGAGCCGACGCGGCCCTTGCGCAGTGCATCGATGACTGCTTCCTTCGGACCGTCGGCGACGATCCGCCCGTTGTCGAGCACCACCAGCCGGTCCACCAGGCTGAGCATCGAGGTGCGGTGGGTCACCAGCAGCAAGGTTTTGCCCTGGACCCAACTGTGGAGTTTCTGCCGCAAGATGTCTTCGCTGCTGTTGTCCATCGCGCTGGTCGGTTCGTCGAGCAGCATGATCGGCGGGTCGAGCAACAAGGCTCGCGCCAGCAACACCGCCTGACGCTGACCGCCGGACAGCAACTGCCCGCGCTCGCCGACCGGGCGATCAAACCCTTGCGGGTGCTGGCGTGCCAGCTCGGTGACGCCGGTCAGTTCGGCGACTTCGAGCATTCTGGAGTCGCTGATGTAGCGGGCGCCGAGGGTCAGGTTGTCGCGCAGGCTGCCCGCCAGCAGCGGCAGGTCGTGGGCGACGTAGCCGATCTGTTGGCGCAAATCGGCGACGTCCAGTTGCCGCAAGTCCAGACCGTCGAGCAACAGTTGGCCTTCCTCCGGCGCATAAAAACCCATGACCAACCGCGCCAACGTGCTTTTACCCGAACCGCTGCGCCCGATGATGCCGATGCGTTCGCCCGGCTTCATGCTGAAACTGACGTTAGCCAGCGCGGGGGCGCTCTGGCCGTTGTAGTGGAACGTCACGCCGCTGACTTCGAGCGCGCCTTGCAATTGCGTGCGCTCCAGTGGCCGCTGCCGGGCGTCGCGTTCCTGCGGCAAGCCCATCAGCGCATCGGTGCTTTTCATCGTCAGTTGCGCTTGCTGATAGCGCGTGATCAACCCGGCGATCTGCCCCAGTGGCGCCAGTACCCGGCTGCCGAGCATGTAGGTCGCCACCAGCGCGCCGACGCTGAGGTTGCCGGCGATGATGCTGTAGACCCCGGCGACGATGGTCGCCATGCCGGAGAACTGCTGGATGAACAGCGTGCCGTTGGTGGCCAGCGCCGAGAGGTTGCGCGCATGGCTGTCGAGGCGGGTGAGGGCGCCGTGGGTGCTCTCCCACTTGTGCTGGCGCTCACTTTCGGCGCTGCACGCCTTGAGGGTTTCCAGGCCGCCGAGGGTTTCAATCAGCAGGGCCTGGCGTTCGGCGCCGAGGCTGAGGCTTTTTTGCACGGTGTCGCGCAGACGTACCTGGATCGCCATCGCAAACATGATGGTCAGCGGGAACGCCAGCAGCGGAATCACCACCAGCCAGCCGCCCAGCAAGCCAATGACCACCAGCATCAGTACGGCGAAGGGCAGGTCGATCAGGCTGGTCAGCGTGACCGCCGTGAGGAATTCGCGCAGGCCCTGGAAGTCGTGGATGCTTTGGGCGAAACCACCGATGGTCGCCGGGCGTGCCTTCATCGACATGCCGGTAATGCGTTCAAATAAAGTCGCGGACAGGATGACGTCGGTTTTTTTGCCGGCGGTGTCCAGCAAGTGCGCGCGGACCACCCGCAACGCCAGTTCGAAACCGGTGCCGATCAACAGGCCGATCGACAGCACCCACAAAGTTGACGTGGCCTGGTTCGGCACCACGCGGTCGTAGGTCTGCATGACGAACAGCGGCACCATCAGCCCCAGCAGGTTGATCAGGAAACTCGCCAGAATCGCATCGCTGTACAGCCATTTCGACAGTTTCAGCGTGTCGCGAAACCACGCTTCGACGCGCGGCACCAGTGGCGAGCGCAGGTCTTCAAGTTCATGGCGTGGCCGGGCGAACAACGCCTGGCCAGTGTAATTTTCGGTCAGTTCTTCGCGGCTGACCCACTGTTCGCCGCCGTCGGCTTCACTCGGCAGAATCAGCAACTGACCGTCGTCGCCGAAGCGGCGCAGGATGGCCGTGCGGCCATTGTCGAGCAGCAGCATGATCGGCAGGTTCAGCGGAGAGATGTCCGCCAGGTCGCGGCGCAGCAAGCGCGCCTGCAAACCGGCCCGGGCCGCTGCGCGGGGCAGCAGGTCCAGGCTCAGGCGTTGTTTGTTCAGTGGCAGCCCGGCACTCAGGCTGGCGCGACTGACCGTCGCGCCGTGGAGTTTGCAGAGGATCAACAGACCGTCCAGAAGCGGGTCATCGAAGCTCAGCCGGGGATCGACACCTGTGTTGCCGGATTCCATGCTGGTCAAATTGATCGCTCCTGATGGCAGAGGTAACAACACATCGCCCGGCGTAGGAGGTGCCGCAGGCGGCGATCTTTTGATTTTTTCAAGATCAGAAGGTCGCCGCCTGAGGCAGCTCCTACGGGAGTTATTTCAGTTCAGGCAAGCGTGCTTCGCTTTTGACTTCCGAGGAGGCGATCGCGTCGGCGGGCAGCACCACCCGTTGTTTGCTCAGCAACTCGCCCATGTTCGCCAGCACGCGATACATCGAGTATTCCTCGGTGTAGCGCACTTCGGTGTAGCGGCGGTTGGCGTTGTAGAGCTCGTTTTCGCTGTCGAGCAAGTCGAGCAGGGTCCGTTGGCCGAGGCCGAACTGATCCTGATAAGCCACGCGTACGCGTTTGCTGGTTTCGGCGTATTCGCGGGCGGTCGGCGTCTGCTTCTTCGCATTGACCATGGCGTTCCAGGCCAGGTGAATGTTTTCGTTGAGCTGACGCAGGGCGTTGTTTCGAATGTCCATCGCCTGGTTGATCTGGTGCGCATCGGAGGCCAGTCGCGCCTTGTCGCTGCCGCCACGGAACAGGTTGTAGTTCATCACGATGCCCACGCGCCATTCGTTGTCGTGGCCTTCATCGCCTTGCACGTTGTTGTTCGCGCCGACGGCCGCTTCGGCGTCGAAACGCGGATAGAACGGCGACTTCGCCACTTCGTACTGGCTTTCGGCGGATTGCACGTCAGCCTGGGCGGATTTCAGATACGGGTTGTTTTCGACCATGCTTTCCTGGGCTTCAGGCAGGGTGGTCGGCAACTCGCCGCGGATCGACGGTGGGGTTTCGAGTTCATCGGGCAGGCGTCCGACCACGGCGTAGAAGTTCGACTCGGCGTCCGCCAGGTCGACTTCGGCGGTGTCGAGGTTGTTTTGCGCCAATGCGCGGCGTGCGCCGGACTGGTCGGAGTCGGCGTTGCTGCCGACGCCACGCTGGGTGCGCAGGCCGATCTGGTCGTTGACGCGCAAGTGCGCTTGCAGGTTGTTGGTGGCCAGGGTCACCAGTTCGCGGCGCTTGAGCACTTCGAGGTAGACCTCGATGGTGCGCAGGGCCAGGTCCTGAGCGGTGCCTTGTGCGTAATAGGCACGGGAGTTGACCACGCCTTTGGTGCGTTCGACTTCGTTCGCGGTGTTGAACCCGTCGAAGATCATCTGCCGCAGGCGCAGCTCGGACTGGGTGTAGTTGAGGATTCGGGTGTCGTGATTGCCGAACGCCCGGGTGTTGGTGTTATCGCTGTACCCGCGCCCGTAGGCGGCGTTCAAATCGACGGATGGATAGAAGCCCCCTTTGGCGACTTTCACTTGCTCATCCGCGGACAGGCGCGCGTCTACACGCGAGGCCAGTTCCGGGTGAGTCGCAATTGTGCTTTGAATGGCATCGGTCAACGACATGGCTTGGGCGTTGGATGTGCAGGCCATGGCCAGCAGAACCGCGCTGCAAAGGGGGGTTAAAACGCGCATGGGTGCATCTCCCTGAATTCCTGATGGTGCTTATCAGTCGCCATTTATTTGACGGCATTTATAGGTAAAACCGTTTCACTCTTGTAACAACAGAGCTAAGAACATTCTAGAGCGGAGCTAAGAAATATTTCTCATAGATCTTATTCCAAAAAAAACTTATGCGCTCTGCAAAATCCAGCACATTGTTCATCTCGAAAGCCTTTGATTTACGAGCGTTAGGGCGCTTGCAAGGGGTTGAGGAAAGTTCCACCCACTTATCGACATAGGGCGAAGAAGTGCTGGAGGGGAGGGAAGCGGGATGTTTCTGAGGCGACGGTTTTTTGTCGTTTGACTGCTTCAGAACCATTACGCATTGCTCACAGGGCAAGTTGCTGCGCTAAAAAGGATCCCGATGTAGTTGATTCAACTGGGGTTTTATCCAAAAAAGCGGCACTTCTCGCCCATGGGCATCACGCTTGGCGAGTCCATCGCCAGGGCCTGGGTTTACCAAGGTAAGCCCGTCCTGAAAGCGATCCGCCGGGCGACTTGTCCGAGCCATGAGCACGTTCTTCGCTAAAAACAGGGTGCCGACAGCGGTTGGCAGCGGAGGAAATGCACATGGCTACGCTCATCGGTATCGTCAGTAAAGTCATTGGTCAGGTGTTCGCGGTGGCGAGCGACGGCACACGCCGCGCACTCATCGAGGGCGATCGATTGTTCGCCGGCGATCAATTGGTCACCGGGGCCGAAGGCGCGGTGGCGGTGCATCTGCAAAATGGCCAGGAACTGACCCTGGGACGTGGCAGCAGCCTGCAAATGAGTCCCCATCTCCTCGCCAACGAATCGCCGCACGTGGGTACTTCAGAGGCGGTAACGCCCAGCGAAGCGCAACTGACCGATGTCGAGCAACTGCAAAAAGCCATCGCGGCGGGCGCTGACCCGACGCAGACCGGCGAAGCCACGGCGGCGGGGCCAAGCTTCACCGGGGCTCCAACGGGGGCGCAAGGCGGCGGGCACAGTTTTGTGATGCTGGAAGAAGTGGGCGGCAAGGTTGATCCGACAATTGGCTTCCCGACGGCGGGATTCAATGGCATTCCCGAATTCCCCGAGTTTCGGTTCGACGCCGTCGTCCAGAACGACGATGGCACTCCGGCCGTTATCGCCCCCCCTCCAGCAGTCGCGGTCAACAATCCGGTCACCCTCAATGGCCTGTCAGTGGTGGGCGGCGAACTGACCCTCAACGAAGCAAACCTTTCCGACGGTTCTGCGGCCAATCCGGGAGCGCTGACTCAAAACGGCATCTTCACCGTGACGGCGCCGGACGGCCTGACCAGCCTGAGCATTGGCGGTATCAACGTCATCACCGGCGGCGTGGCCATCGGTTTTCCGCAATCAATCACCACCCAGCTGGGCAACACCCTGACCATCAACAGCTACAACCCGGCCACCGGTGCGGTCAGCTACAGCTACACCCTCAACGGCAATGACACCCATGCGGCCGGCGACGGTGCCAACAACCTCAGCGAACAATTCACCGTGGTCGCCGGTGATTCCAATGGCGACACCGCCACCGGCACGCTGGACGTGAACATCACTGACGACGTGCCCAAAGCGGTCGACGACAGCAACGCCAACACCGCTTCGGAAACCCTGCTGACCCTGACCGGCAGCGTGCTGCCCAACGACACCCAGGGCGCCGACCGAATTGCAACCGGCCCCGACAGCGGCCCGATCATCGGCGGCACCTTCACCGGGACGTACGGCACGCTGGTGCTCAACCCCAACGGCACGTACACCTACACCTTGAATACCAGCGACCCCGACTTCAAAAACCTGCACGGCGGTGGCAGCGGCACGGAAACGTTTACCTACACCCTGACCGATTCCGATGGCGACACCAGCACCGCAAACCTGGTGCTGCAGATCCACAACAACGATGACACGGTGACCATCGGCGGCCTCAACGTCGAAGGCGGCGAGCTGACGGTCTTCGAGAAGAACCTGACCCTGGGCAGCGCCCCGGATTCCACCGCGCTGACCCAAAACGGCACGTTCACCATCACCGCCCTCGATGGCGTGCAAACCCTGGATGTCGGCGGTATTCATGTGGTGGTCGGCGGCGTTTCCGCAGGTTTCCCGCAAACCATCGTCACCCCGCTGGGCAGCACCTTGACCATCACCGGGTTCGACAGCGCCACCGGCGTGGTCAGTTACAGCTACACCCTGGCGGAGAACGAGGCGCATGCGACCGGCAACGGCGCGAACACGCTTCCCGAGCAATTCGCCGTCACCGTGGTCGATGACAACGGCACCACCGCCAATGCCACGCTCGACGTCAACATCGTCGACGATGTGCCCAAAGCGGTGGACGACAGCAACGCCGGCACCGCTTCGGAAACCCTGCTGACCCTCAACGGCAACGTGCTGACCAACGACGTGCAAGGTGCCGACCGCGTGACCGTCGGCGAGAATGCCGGGCCGATCACACCGGGCACCTTCACCGGGACTTACGGCACCTTGGTGCTGAACGCCAACGGCACATACACCTACACCCTGAATACCAGCGACACCGATTTCAAAAACCTGCACGGCGGTGGCAACGGCACTGAGAACTTCACCTACACCATCACCGATTCCGACGGCGATACCAGCACCGCGACCCTGGTGCTGCAAATCCACAACAACGACGACCCGGTGACCATCGGCGGCCTCAACGTCGAAGGCGGCGAGCTGACGGTCTTCGAGAAAAACCTGACCCTGGGCAGTGCCCCGGATTCCACCGCGTTGACCCAAAACGGCACGTTCACCATCACCGCGCTCGACGGCGTGCAAACCCTGGATGTCGGCGGTATTCATGTGGTGGTCGGCGGCGTTTCCGCAGGTTTCCCGCAAAGCCTTGTCACGGCGTTGGGCAACACGCTGACCATCACCGGGTTCGACAGCGCCACGGGAGTGGTGAGCTACAGCTACACGTTGACGGGTAACGATGCCCACCCAACCGCTAACGGCGCGAACACGCTTCCCGAGCAATTCGCCGTCACCGTGGTCGATGACAACGGCACCACCGCCAATGCGAGCCTTGACGTGAATGTTGTCGACGACGTGCCAAAAGCGGTGGACGACAGCAACGCCGGCACTGCCTCGGAAACCCTGTTGACGCTCAACGGCAACGTGCTGACAAACGACGTGCAAGGTGCCGACCGCGTGGCCACCGGTCCAAGCGTCGGGCCAGTCACACCGGGCACCTTCACCGGGACTTACGGCACCTTGGTGCTGAACGCCAACGGCACGTACACCTACACCCTGAATACCAGCGACACCGACTTCAAAAACCTGCACGGCGGTGGCAACGGCACTGAGAACTTCACCTACACCATCACCGACTCCGACGGCGATACCAGCACCGCGACCCTGGTGCTGCAAATCCACAACAACAACGACCCGGTCACCCTCAACGGCCTCGACGTGGCGGGCGGTGAACTGACCGTCTACGAAAAAAACCTCAGCGACGGCACCAGCCCGAATACACCGGCCCTGACCCAAAGCGGCACCTTCACCGTCACCGCCCTTGATGGCCTGCAAACCCTCGATGTCGGCGGTATTCATGTGGTGGTCGGTGGCGTCGCTGCCGGGTTCCCGCAATCGATCGTCACGCCGCTCGGCAGCACGCTGACCGTCACCGGTTACAACGCGACCACCGGCGTCGTCAGTTACACCTACACGCTGGTGGACAACGAAAGCCATCCAACCGGCAACGGTGCCAACAGCATCACCGAAAACTTCAACGTGGTGGCGACGGACACCGACGGCAGCACCGCGACCAACCAAATCAACGTCAACATTGTCGACGACCTGCCGACCGCCAATCCGGACCACACGTCGGTGGCGGAAGGCGCGACGGTCTCGGGCAACGTCCTGGATAACGACATCGGCGGTGCCGACGGCCCGGCGCTGACCGGTGCAGTGGTGGGCGTGCGCGCGGGTGGCGACACCTCGACCTCGGCCATTGGTGGCCTCGGTACGCACATCAACGGCACTTACGGTTACCTGACCCTGGATGCCAACGGCAACGCGAGTTATCACAGCACCCCGAACGGAGTCAGCGGGCCGGGCGCGACCGACGTGTTCACCTACACCGTGCGCGATGCCGACGGCGATGAAAGCACCACCACCATCACCATCGACGTTTCCAACAGCTGCATCACAGCGGTCAGCGATACCGACGTGACCGTCTACGAAAAAGCCCTGGACCTGACCAAGGACGGGCAAGACCTGGCGGCCGGCACCGTGATCGGCAGTGACCCGGGCAATACCGGCGAAACCGCTACGGGCACGCTGGTGGGTTCGGTCACCGGCGCCACGGGGGCGATCACTTACACTCTGGTCGGTAGCGCCACCGGTAACTATGGCCAGATTCAGCTCAACGCCAACGGGACTTACACCTACACCCTGACATCGCCAGCGACCACCACGCCGCACGCCAACGATGGTGCGAATGCGCTGACCGAAAGTTTCACCTATCAGGCCACCGATTCGCTCGGCAACAGCACCACCAGCATCATCGTGGTGAAGATCATCGATGACGTGCCCAAAGCGGTGAACGACGCCAACGTGAACAGCGCCTCGGAAAACGCGGTGACCCTCACCGGCAACGTGCTGACCAACGACGTCCAGGGCGCCGACCACGTGGCGACCGGCCCCAATGCCGGACCGATCACGCCCGCGACGCTCACTGGCACTTACGGCACGCTGGTGCTGAACGCTAACGGCACGTACACCTACACCCTGAATGCCAATGATGCCGACTTCAAAAACCTGCACGGCGGCGGCAACGGCACCGAGACTTTCACCTACACCCTGACCGATGCCGACGGCGACACCAGCACCGCCAACCTGGTGTTGAACATCCATAACGACAACGATCCGGTGGTGCTCAAAGGCCTCGACGTCGCGGGCGGTGAACTGACCGTCTACGAGAAAAACCTCAGCGACGGCACCAGCCCGAACACACCGGCCCTGACCCAGAGCGGCACCTTCACCGTGACCGCGCTGGACGGTCTGCAAACCCTCGATGTCGGCGGCGTTCATGTGGTGGTCGGTGGCGTGGCGGCGGGCTTCCCGCAATCGATCGTCACCGCGCTCGGCAGCACGCTGACCATCACCGGCTACAACCCGGCGACCGGCGTGGTCAGTTACAGCTACACGCTGGTGGACAACGAAACCCATCCGACCGCCAACGGCGCCAACAGCATCACCGAAAACTTCAACGTGGTGGCGACAGACACCGACGGCAGCACCGCGACCGGTCAGATCAACGTCAACATCGTCGATGACCTGCCCACCGCTGCGCCGAACACCGCCACCGCCGCTGAAGGTGCAACGGTCAACATCAGCGTGCTCGGCAACGACGTGTTCGGGGCCGACGGCGCCGCAGCCGGTGGCGCCGTAGTGGGCGTGCGCGCCGGCAGCGACACCGCGACCTCGGCGGTCGGTGGCCTGGGCACCAACATCAACGGCACCTACGGTTACCTGACCCTCGATGCGGCGGGCAACGCCGTGTACCACAGCAACCCGAACTCGGTCGGCGCGGCGGGCGCAACCGATACCTTCACCTACACCATTCGCGATTCCGATGGCGATGAAAGCACCACCACCATCACCATCAACGTCACCGACAGTGGCCTCAAAGCCGTGGTCGATCAGGACGTCACGGTCTACGAAAAAGCCCTCGACCTGAATCAGGACGGCCAGGACCTGGCGCCCGGCACCGTCACCGGCAGCGACCCGACCAATACCGGCGAAACCGCCACCGGCACACTGGTCGGTTCCGTCACCGGCGCCACCGGTGCGATCACTTACACTCTGGTCGGCAGCGCCACTGGCAGCTACGGCCAACTGC
>NZ_JBNNWE010000112.1:0-19337 GCF_050280905.1 Pseudomonas sp. NPDC086278 | reverse complement strand
TCAACCCGAAACACACCCCGACGGCTGACCTCAAGGCTGGCGAAGTGGGCTTCATGTTTTTGCCCTGGGCCAGACGCTCTACGAAAGTCAGAGCTTCGTTGAACATTGGCAGGGTTTTTTCAAGGTTGATGATGTGAATCTTGTTACGAGCGCCGAAAATGTATTTACCCATTTTCGGGTTCCAGTAACGGGTCTGGTGACCGAAGTGCACACCGGCCTTCAGCATATCGCGCATGTTGACTTGGGACATGATAGTTCCTTAATAAGTCGGGTTTGGCCTCCACGTATCCCAATGACCAACCAGCAGCATCAGCTGAAGGCACCCAGGTCATCGTGTCGACACGTGTGTGGATTTAAGCCTCTCGGGGTATCCCCGGAAAGCGGCGCATTTTATATCACAGAGCTTGAAAAAACGGAACCCGGATTCTCAATTCCTGACGCGCGCCTTTATCTACGCCCTTGGAATCGCCCAAGAATGCGCCTATCTATAGAGACAAGCGATGCACAGAGGCTCAGATTTGCGCTGATCGTCTGTTAGAATCGCGTTTTTCGGGGCCGCGACGAATCGATCGCGCTACGCCCATTCCGTTTTAGCAAGCGCCAACGAGCGCAGAGAGAGCCTGTATGACCGTCACCCTCAAAACCCCCGAGGACATCGCAAAAATGCGTGTCGCCGGCAAACTGGCCGCCGATGTGCTGGAAATGATTGCAGAACATGTCAAACCGGGAATCACCACCGAAGAACTGGACCGCATCTGCCACGACTACATCGTTAACGTGCAGCAGGCCATTCCTGCCCCGCTTAACTACAAGGGCTACCCGAAGTCGATCTGCACCTCGATCAACCACGTGGTCTGCCACGGCATCCCGAACGATAAGCCGCTGAAAGATGGCGACACGCTGAACATCGACGTGACCGTGATCAAGGACGGCTACCACGGCGACACCAGCCGCATGTTCCACGTTGGCACCGTGCCGGTCTGGGCCGAGCGCTTGTCGCAGATCACCCAGGAATGCATGTACAAGGCCATCGAAATCGTCAAACCGGGCTGCCGCCTGGGCGACATCGGTGAAGTCATCCAGAAGCACGCGGAAAAGAACGGCTTCTCGGTGGTTCGCGAATTCTGTGGCCACGGCATCGGCAAGGTCTTCCACGAAGAACCACAGATCCTGCACTACGGCCGCGCCGGCACCGGCATGGAGCTGAAAGCGGGCATGACCTTCACCATCGAGCCGATGATCAACCAGGGCAAGGCTGACACCAAGGTATTGGGCGACGGCTGGACCGCGATCACCAAGGACCGCAAGCTTTCGGCCCAGTGGGAACACACCCTTGTGGTCACCGACACCGGTTACGAGATCTTCACCTTGCGCGCCGATGACACCATCCCCCGCGTCTCGGCCTGATCCTGCACTCGCTCCCAGCCTATAGAAAGGAAAGCCAATCGATGCCGCAGGTGGATCCCGAACTCTTCGACCGTGGCCAGTTCCAGGCTGAACTGGCCCTGAAGGCTAGCCCGATCGCGGCCTTCAAGAAGGCGATTCGCCAGGCCCGCGAGGTGCTCGACGGGCGCTTTCGCAGCGGCCGCGACATTCGCCGGCTGATCGAGGATCGTGCCTGGTTTGTCGATAACATCCTGCAAAAGGCCTGGGAGCAGTTCAGCTGGAGCGAAGACGCCGACATCGCGCTGGTCGCGGTCGGCGGCTACGGTCGCGGTGAATTGCACCCATATTCCGATATCGACCTGCTGATCCTGCTGGACAGCGCCGATCACGAAGTTTTCCGCGACTCCATCGAGCGTTTTCTGACGCTGCTGTGGGACATCGGCCTGGAAGTCGGCCAGAGCGTTCGTTCGGTCGACGAGTGCGCCGTCGAGGCCCGCGCCGACCTGACGGTGATCACCAACCTGATGGAAAGCCGCACCATTGCCGGCCCCGAGCGCTTGCGTCAGCGCATGCTCGACGTCACCAGCACCGCTCACATGTGGCCGAGCAAGGACTTCTTCCTGGCCAAACGCGCCGAGCAGAAGGCCCGTCACCACAAGTACAACGACACCGAATACAACCTGGAACCCAACGTCAAAGGCTCGCCTGGCGGCCTGCGGGATATTCAGA
The DNA here is from genome assembly GCF_050280905.1 of Pseudomonas sp. NPDC086278. Lineage (NCBI taxonomy): Bacteria > Pseudomonadati > Pseudomonadota > Gammaproteobacteria > Pseudomonadales > Pseudomonadaceae > Pseudomonas > Pseudomonas sp. NPDC086278. The sequence goes on along the minus strand of NZ_JBNNWE010000112.1, from coordinate 17,222 downwards.
CGATTCTGTGGGTGGCACGCCGCGAGTACGGCACCCTGAACCTGCGCGCGCTGGCCGGCGAAGGCTTTCTGGTCGAGAGCGAAAACGCCCTGCTCGCCTCGTCCCAGGAGTTTTTGTGGAAGGTGCGTTACGCGCTGCACATGCTCGCCGGTCGCTCCGAAGACCGCCTGCTGTTCGACCACCAGCGCTCGATTGCCGGGCTGCTGGGTTTTGAAGGCGATGATGCCAAACAAGCCATCGAAAACTTCATGCAGCAGTATTACCGGGTGGTCATGAGCATCGCCCAGCTCAGCGACCTGATCATCCAGCATTTCGAGGAAGTCATCCTCGCGCCGGAAGACGAGGCGCCGCCGCAGCCAATCAATTCGCGGTTTCAACTGCACGACGGCTACATCGAGGCGCGTAACGACAACGTGTTCCGCCGCACGCCGTTTGCCATGCTCGAAATCTTCGTACTGATGGCCCAGCAGCCGGAAATCAAAGGCGTGCGCGCCGACACCATTCGTCTGCTGCGCGAACACCGTCACCTGATCGACGATGATTTTCGCAACGACATTCGCAATACCAGCCTGTTTATCGAGTTGTTCAAGTGCAAGATCGGCATCCACCGCAACCTGCGACGGATGAATCGCTACGGCATTCTCGGGCGTTACTTGCCGGAGTTCGGTTTTATCGTCGGGCAGATGCAGCACGACCTCTTCCACATTTATACCGTCGATGCGCACACGCTGAACCTGATCAAACACCTGCGAAAGTTGCAGTACACCCAGGTGTCGGAGAAATTCCCGCTGGCCAGCAAGCTTATGGCCAAGCTGCCCAAGCCCGAGCTGATTTACCTGGCCGGCCTGTACCACGACATCGGCAAGGGCCGACATGGCGATCACTCGGAAATCGGCGCGGTCGATGCCGAAGCCTTTTGCCAGCGCCACCAGTTGCCGGTGTGGGACAGCCGCCTGATCGTCTGGCTGGTGCAAAACCACCTGGTGATGTCGACGACCGCCCAGCGCAAGGATTTGTCCGACCCACAGGTCATCCACGATTTCGCGCAGATTGTCGGCGACGAAACCCACCTCGATTACCTGTACGTGCTGACCGTGGCAGACATCAATGCCACCAACCCGACGCTGTGGAACTCCTGGCGCGCCAGCCTCTTGCGCCAGCTCTACACCGAGACCAAGCGCGCCCTGCGTCGCGGCCTGGAAAACCCGGTGGACCGCGAAGAACAGATTCGCCAGACCCAAAGCGCCGCGCTGGACATTCTGGTGCGCGGCGGCACCGATCCGGACGACGTCGAGCAACTGTGGGCGCAATTGGGCGACGACTATTTTCTGCGTCACACTGCCGGCGATGTCGCCTGGCACAGCGACGCGATCCTCCAGCAACCGGCCGATGGCGGGCCGCTGGTGCTGATCAAGGAAACCACCCAGCGTGAATTCGAGGGCGGCACGCAGATCTTCATTTATGCGCCGGACCAACATGATTTCTTCGCCGTGACCGTGGCCGCAATGGACCAGCTCAACCTGAACATTCACGACGCCCGGGTTATCACTTCCAGCAGCCAGTTCACCCTCGACACCTACATCGTGCTCGACACCGATGGCGACTCGATTGGCGATAATCCGACGCGGGTCAAACAGATCCGCGAAGGCCTGACCGAAGCCCTGCGCAACCCGGACGATTACCCGACCATCATCCAGCGTCGGGTGCCGCGCCAGCTCAAGCACTTCGCGTTTGCCCCCCAGGTCACGATCCACAACGATGCCCAGCGTCCGGTCACGGTGCTGGAGCTCAGCGCCCCCGACCGTCCGGGCCTGCTGGCGCGCATTGGCGGGATCTTCCTGGAGTTCGACCTGTCCCTGCAAAACGCCAAGATTGCGACCCTCGGCGAGCGCGTGGAGGACGTGTTCTTCATTACCGACGCGCATAACCAGCCGCTGTCCGACCCGTTGCTGTGCAGCCGCTTGCAGGACGCGATCGTCGAGCAGTTGAGCGTCAGCCAGGAACCCGACATCAAACTCTCACGCATCAGTATTTGACCCAACACATTTCCCCTGTGGGAATGGATGTGTGATGTGGGGCTTGTTGTGGCGAGGGGGCTTGCCCCCGCTCGGCTGCGAAGCAGTCGTAAAACATTGAATGCGGTGCACCTGATACACCGCGTTCGCAGGTTTCGGGGCCGCGTCGCAGCCCAACGGGGGCAAGTCCCCTCGCCACACAAGCGCCATACCACACTAGTCCTCCCACATTTGAAGAGGCCCCCGATGAACAACGCTTTGACCCAGTTGCAGCCCTACCCGTTCGAGAAGCTCCGCGCCCTGCTCGGCAGCGTCACGCCAAACCCGGACAAACGCGCCATCGCCTTGTCCATCGGCGAGCCGAAGCACCGTTCGCCAAGCTTTGTCGCCGAAGCCCTGGCCAGCAACCTGGATCAGATGGCCGTCTACCCGACCACCCTTGGCATTCCGGTCCTGCGCGAAGCCATCGCCGCGTGGTGCGAACGTCGCTTCAGCGTCCCGAACGGCTGGCTCGACCCGGCGCGCAACGTACTGCCGGTCAACGGCACCCGTGAAGCGCTGTTCGCCTTCACCCAGACCGTGGTCAACCGTGGCGACGACGCATTGGTGGTCAGCCCGAACCCGTTCTATCAAATCTACGAAGGCGCCGCGTTCCTGGCCGGGGCCAAGCCGCACTACTTGCCATGCCTGGACCAAAACGGTTTCAACCCGGATTTCGAGGCGGTCTCGCCAGACATCTGGAAGCGCTGCCAGATCCTGTTCCTGTGCTCGCCAGGCAACCCGACCGGCGCTTTGATCCCGGTCGACACCTTGAAAAGGTTGATCGCCCTGGCCGACGAATACGACTTCGTGATCGCCGCCGACGAGTGCTACAGCGAACTGTACTTCGATGAACAAACCCCGCCGCCCGGCTTGCTGAGTGCCTGCGTCGAACTGGGCCGCAAAGACTTCAAGCGCTGCGTGGTATTCCATAGCCTGTCCAAACGCTCCAACCTGCCCGGCCTGCGTTCGGGGTTCGTGGCTGGCGATGCCGACATCCTAAAAGGCTTCCTGCTTTATCGCACCTACCACGGCTGCGCGATGCCGGTTCAGACCCAACTGGCCAGTATCGCCGCGTGGAACGACGAAGTGCATGTACGCGCCAACCGCGTGCTGTATCGCGAGAAATACGATGCAGTGCTGGAAATCCTCAGCCCGGTGATGGACGTGCAGCGACCCGATGGCGGCTTTTACTTGTGGCCGAGCATTGATGGCGATGACGAAGCGTTCTGCCGCGAGCTTTTTGTCGAAGAGCATGTGACGGTGGTGCCGGGTTCTTATCTGTCCCGTGAGGTCGACGGTGTCAATCCGGGAGCCGGTCGTGTGCGCATGGCTTTAGTCGCGCCGTTGGCCGAATGCATCGAAGCCGCAGAACGGATTCGCGCGTTTATTACCCGCAACAAGTAGTTTCCCGCCCGCACTGTGCAACGCAGTGCGGGCACAACTTTATAACCGGTAACACTTCATCTGAAATTAAAGTTCACCGAACTGCGGAGTCACCCTTACTCTCGTGCAGCGCACTAACGTGTGCATTCACACATCTCACTTCAAGGACGAAGTAACTCATGAACGGTATTGAAGACTGCACCCTTATCCAATGGCCCGACGATCAACAATCCTACGAAGTCGCCATCAATGAAAACCCGAAGAATGCCGGTAGCGGCACGGGCACTCGGCGCAAGCGCTCGCTGATCAATTATTCAAAACTGTGGGAGAACGGACGCACACTCAAAATCGCTTTTATCGACGGCCCCGACGATGAACATAAAAAGAAGATCATCAACGCGGCACGCCAATGGCTGCCTTATATCAATCTAAGCTTCGACTTCGTCGAGGGGCTCGAGGGTGATATCCGCATCGCCACAAAAAACAATGACAACAGTTCAATGTTAGGCACGGACGCGCTATTGATTCATCCCGCCTGGCCGACCATGAACCTGGGAGTAAAACCAGAGCACGAAGACTTCGAGGTGATTGTCACCCACGAATTTGGCCACGCATTAGGCGCGATGCACGAACATCAACACCCCGAAGCCAATATCCCCTGGGACAAACCGAAAGTTTATGAGTACTACCAAAACAGGGAGATGAACCCGTTGAGCAAAGATGAAGTCGACAGGAACATATTCACTTCCTTTAATGCCCTGTCGGCGATTTATACGCCGTACGACAGAAAATCCATCATGCATTACCCAGTCGCTGACAACTTAACGCTAGGCAACTGGAAAATCCTGACCAACCGCAAAATCAGTAAAAAAGACAAGCAGCTTATGAAACTGCTGTACCCGAAGCGCTGACAAACCTGAGAACACAGCCATATCGAAGCTTTTAAACGCTCCGCATCGCGTATTACGATGCGGAGCCTTCCCATTAACAACATATAGAAATACGTTCAGCCACTACTCACCTCGCTATAAATTGCAAGTTAAAGCTCACCTTCACACATGACCTTTATGCAAAGACCAACAGAGTGAACACCCAACACCTCCAACACATCAAGAGCCCCAAGCCATGAATATCCCAACACTCTGCACTCATCCATCATTTATCAACGAAGCCTACACTTATGAATTAGCCAGTGATGCCCGCGAGGAGATTACCGAGAATAACAATGTATTCGGGTCAGCACGAAGCGCCGGGAGGCGCAACAACTTCTGGAGCGCCGGTCAAACTTTACGAATCGCCATTTTTTCGTCGACCCAAGAGGCGACACAGGTTGTAATCGCTGCAATCAATCAGTGGGCACCCCACGTCAACCTGACTTTCAAGTTCGTTGAAGATCCGGGTGCCGACATTAGAATCGTGGTTTCCGGTCAAGCCAAAGATGGAAACTGGTCGACCATCGGTAACGATGCGCTGCGTATATCCCCGGGCGAACCCACCATGATGCTGGGAACCGACTATAAGTCTCCTGACTTCACCCATATAGTCCTGCATGAATTTGGTCACGCGCTTGGCCTGAAGCATGAACATCAACATCCCGATGCGGGGCTTGACTGGAATCTGCCGGCCGTATACCGCGAATACCGAAACCTCGGCTATTCAAATGAAACTATATATTTAGACGTACTGAAGAAACTTGACCGAGCCGAGGTTCGACTTACACCGTACGACCGTCAATCAATCATGCACTATGCTTTCCCCGCCTACATCACGTGGAACAAAATAGAAGTCCGGCAAAACAAAACAATCTCCAAAAAAGATATTGAATTTATCCGCTCAGTTTATCCCCGATAAATATCACCCAAACGCACTTGGCAATGACTTTACCAACCCCGATTCGCCTTTCGCAGAACAGCAACGGCAGCAGGCACAGAAGAGCAACAATTGCGGGTCCATCGCCACAGGCATGCCCAGGGTCGGCCACACCAACAATGCACCCGCGCCGATTTGCATCTGGGCAGTGCGCACGCCGTCACAAACGTGCAGGTAACCTGTGGGAGCGAGCAGACTCACGCCCACAGGGTTTTGCGTTTTAACTCGAGGGTCATGGCATAATCCGTCACCATTTTTTTCCAGCATCTGTAAGGGGGCAATTCCTTGACCGTTTCAAGCAAAACGTTGCACCTTTTCGGCATCAAAGCTTGCGACACCATGAAAAAGGCGCGCACCTGGCTCGATGAACACGCTGTCAGCTATGACTTTCATGACTACAAAACGGCCGGAATCGACCGCCAACACCTGACCCGATGGTGCGATGAGCACGGCTGGCAAGTGGTGTTGAACCGTGCAGGCACGACCTTTCGCAAGCTCGACGACGAACGCAAAGCCGATCTCGACCAGCCGAAAGCCATCGAGCTGATGCTCGCACAACCCTCGATGATCAAGCGCCCGGTCCTCGATCTCGGTAACCGAACCCTGATTGGCTTCAAGCCAGATATCTACGCGGCAGCGCTCAAGTAAGCCAGCCCGTTCAATTTTGTTAGAGGTATTTACATGTCCACTACCCCGTTCAGCCTGGCCTTCGGCGTCGGCACTCAAAACCGTCAAGGCGCCTGGCTGGAAGTGTTTTACGCGCAGCCACTGCTCCATCCATCGGCGGAACTGGTTGCGGCCATCGCCCCGGTTCTGGGTTACACCGAAGGCAATCAGGCCATCGCGTTCAGCACCGCTCAGGCCTCGCAACTGGCGGAAGCCCTGAAAGGCGTCGACGCTGCCCAAGCTGCCTTGCTGACCCGTCTGGCCGAAAGCCACAAGCCGCTGGTCGCGACCATTTTGGCTGAAGACGCGCAACTGACCTCCACGCCTGAGGCTTACCTCAAGCTGCACCTGCTGTCCCACCGTCTGGTCAAGCCCCACGGCCTGAACCTGGCCGGCGTGTTCCCGCTGCTGCCGAACGTGGCATGGACCAGCCAGGGCGCGATCGACCTCGGCGAACTGGCCGAGCATCAACTGGAAGCCCGCCTGCGCGGCGAGTTGCTGGAAGTGTTCTCGGTGGACAAGTTTCCGAAAATGACTGATTACGTGGTGCCGGCCGGCGTGCGTATCGCTGACGCGGCGCGTATTCGTCTGGGCGCTTACGTCGGCGAAGGCACTACCGTGATGCACGAAGGTTTCGTCAACTTCAACGCCGGCACCGAAGGCCCGGGCATGATCGAAGGCCGCGTGTCGGCGGGTGTGTTCGTCGGCAAGGGTTCGGACCTGGGCGGCGGTTGCTCGACCATGGGCACCCTGTCGGGTGGTGGCAACATCGTGATCAAGGTTGGCGAAGGCTGCCTGATCGGCGCCAATGCCGGTATCGGCTTCCCGTTGGGCGACCGCAACACCGTTGAATCGGGCCTGTACGTGACCGCTGGCACCAAAGTGGCGCTGCTGGACGAGCACAACAAACTGGTCAAAGTGGTGAAGGCCCGTGAACTGGCCGGTCAACCGGACCTGCTGTTCCGCCGCAATTCGGAAACCGGTGCCGTGGAATGCAAAACCCACAAATCGGCCATCGAACTGAACGAAGCGCTGCACGCTCACAACTGATTGCTGCAGCAACCTGCCCCAGCAACTGTGGGAGCGGGCTTGCTCGCGAAGCTTTTGGCGCCCTCCAGGACGCCTTCGCGAGCAAGCCCGCTCCCACAGGGTCAGGCGTACACCTCGCCCACGTACAGCAGGGCCCGATAGCATGATGATTGCCTCTCCCTGGCGCGCCGATTTTCCGGCCATCGCCGCGCTGCAACGGCAAGACCAGACCTACCTGGACAACGCCGCCACCACGCAGAAACCGCAAGCCCTGCTGGACGCTCTGGCGCATTACTACGCCAACGGCGCGGCGAATGTGCATCGGGCGCAACACTTGCCCGGCGCCCATGCCACTCAGGCGTTCGAGGACAGCCGCAGCAAAGTCGCGCAGTGGCTGAATGCCGGCGACTGCGGGCAGATTGTCTTTACCCACGGCGCGACCTCTGCGCTGAACCTCCTGGCTTATGGCCTGGAGCACTTATTCAATCCGGGCGACGAGATTGTCATCAGCGCCCTGGAGCACCACGCCAACTTGCTGCCTTGGCAACAACTGGCCCACCGTCGCGAGTTGAAACTGGTAATCCTGCCACTCGATGCCGAAGGTTTGATCGACCTGGACAGCGCCGCGCAGTTGATTGGTCCGCAAACGCGCTTGCTGGCGGTCAGCCAGTTGTCCAATGTGCTTGGCGCCTGGCAGCCGTTGCCCGCGCTGCTGGCGATGGCCCAGGCCCACGGCGCCCTGACCGTTATCGACGGCGCGCAAGGCGTGGTGCATGGTCGGCACGACGTGCAGGCGCTGGGTTGCGACTTCTATGTGTTTTCCAGCCACAAGCTCTATGGTCCTGACGGTCTGGGCGTGCTGTTTGGGCGCCATGAAGCGCTGAAACAACTGCGCCACTGGCAATTCGGTGGCGAAATGGTCCTGGACGCCGATTACCACGGCGCACGCTTCCGCCCCGCCCCGTTGGGTTTCGAGGCCGGCACACCGCCCATCGCCAGCGTGATCGGCCTCGGCGCCACCCTCGACTATCTGGTGGGCCTCGATCAGGACGCGGTGCTCGCTCACGAAGCGGCGTTGCATGCCTATTTGCTCAAAGGCCTTGAAGCCCGCAACGGCATTCGTCTGCTGGGCAAACCGCAATTGGCCCTGGCAAGTTTTGTCGTCGAGGGTGTGCATAACTCGGATCTGGCGCATTTGCTGACGGAACAAGGCATCGCCGTGCGCGCTGGTCATCACTGCGCGATGCCGCTGCTGAAAAGCTTCGAACTGGCCGGGGCAATTCGGGTGTCGTTGGCGCTGTACAACGACTCCGAAGACCTGGAGCGGTTTTTTGAAGCGCTGGATCAGGCGCTGGAGTTGTTGCGATGAGTTTGCCGGCCACAGCGGTAACGGCGCTGGAGACTTTTCAGAGCGTCGCCAGCTGGGAGCAGCGAGCGCGATTGTTGATGCAATGGGGCGACCGTCTACCGGCGCTGAGCGATGTGGACAAAGTTGATGGCAACCGGGTGCATGGCTGTGAAAGCCAGGTGTGGCTGGTGGGGACTTTTCAGGATGGGCATTGGCAATTCAGCGCCAGCAGCGATGCACGATTGATTCGCGGGTTGGTGGCATTGCTGCTGGCGCGGGTCAACGGGCTGTCGACGGCGGAGTTGCGGCAGGTGGATTTGCCGGACTGGTTCAATCAGCTGGGGCTGAGCCGGCAGTTGTCGCCTTCGCGCAGTAATGGCTTGAATGCCGTGCTCCAGCGGATGAATGAGTTGGCGGGTTAATCGCCTTCGCGAGCAAGCCCGCTCCCACAGGGGAGGAGCTTGCTCCCCCGGGGGACCGCATTTCCCTGTGGGAGCGGGCTTGCTCGCGAAGGCGCCATCAGCAGCAACCCTAAACCTCAGGCCTGACCCGATCCGCTGGCCGCCGCACCCCGGCCACAATCTTGTCCACAGCCTTGGTCGCCGCAACCATGCCGAAGGTCGCCGTAACCATCATCACCGCGCCAAACCCACCGGCGCAGTCGAGCTTCACGCCGTCGCCGACAAAACTCTTCTGCAAACAAATGCTGCCGTCCGGTTTCGGATAACGCAGTTGCTCGGTCGAAAACACGCACGGCACGCTGTAATGGCGGGTCACGGTGCGGGAGAAGTTGTAGTCGCGGCGCAGCGTCGAGCGCACTTTGGACGCCAGCGGATCGTTGAACGTGCGGTTCAAGTCGCAGACCTGAATCAGCGTCGGGTCAATCTGCCCGCCCGCGCCACCGGTGGTAATGATCTGAATCTTGCGGCGCTTGCACCAGGCGATCAGCGCCGCTTTGGCGTTGACGCTGTCGATGCAGTCGATCACGCAATCGATGTTCGGCGTGATGTACTCGGCCATGGTGTCGCGGGTGACGAAATCCGCCACGGCATGCACCGTGCAGTCCGGGTTGATTCCGCGCAGGCGCTCGGCCATCACCTCGACCTTGGGTTTGCCGACGGTGCTGTCCAGCGCGTGCAGCTGTCGGTTGGCGTTGCTGACACAGACGTCGTCCAGGTCGAACAGCGAAATCTCGCCGACGCCACACCGGGCCACGGCTTCCGCCGCCCAGGAACCGACACCACCGACGCCGACAATCGCCACATGCGCCGCGCGCAAACGCTCCAGGCCTTCAATGCCATACAACCGAGCGATGCCGGCAAACCGTGGATCTTCTGTACTCATGACCATTACCCCAAAAACCGGCGCGCATTATAGGGCCACAACGGCAGAACTTTTAACCATCCGGCTATAAGTGTAAGAACTTATGTGAAAGCGAATTGCCCAACGTCAGACTTTTCTCTGCCTGATGTACGGCACGTGAAAGCACGGTGTAGGATGCGCGCCCCTTGGCTAACAGCCGACCGTTCCTTCGTTCCACAGCCTTTGGAACCTGAAATAGCTATGTCATCGCGTAAATTTGGACTCAACCTGGTTGTGGTGCTCGCCATCGCAGCCTTGTTTACCGGCTTCTGGGCGTTGATCAACCGCCCGGTCAGCGCCCCCAACTGGCCTGAACAGATCTCCGGTTTTTCGTACTCGCCGTTCCAGCAAGGCCAGTACCCACAGAAAGAACAGTACCCGACCGACGACGAGATGCGTCGCGACCTGGAGATCATGAGCAAGTTGACGGATAACATCCGGACTTACTCGGTCGACGGCACCCTGCAAGACATTCCCAAACTGGCTGAAGAGTTCGGCCTGCGGGTGACGCTGGGGATCTGGATCAGCCCGGACCAGGAACGCAACGAGCGCGAAATCACCCGCGCCATCGAAATCGCCAACACCTCGCGCAGTGTGGTGCGCGTGGTGGTCGGCAACGAGGCGATCTTCCGCAAGGAAATCACCGCCGCCGAACTGAGCGTGATCCTTGATCGGGTCCGCGCCGCCGTCAAAGTGCCGGTGACCACCTCCGAACAGTGGCACGTCTGGGAAGAACACCCGGAACTGGCCAAACACGTCGACCTGATCGCGGCGCACGTGCTGCCGTACTGGGAATTCATTCCGGTGGACAAGGCCGGCCAGTTCGTCCTCGACCGCGCCCGTGACCTGAAAAAGATGTTCCCGAAAAAACCGCTGCTGCTGTCGGAGGTTGGCTGGCCGAGCAACGGCCGGATGCGCGGCGGCACCGATGCGAGCCCGGCGGATCAGGCGATCTACCTGCGCACGCTGGTCAACAAGCTGAACCGCCAGGGCTTCAACTACTTCGTGATCGAAGCGTTCGACCAGCCGTGGAAGGCCAGCGATGAAGGTTCGGTGGGCGCGTACTGGGGCGTGTTCAACGCCGCGCGTCAGCAAAAATTCAACTTCGAAGGCCCGGTGGTCTCGATCCCGCAGTGGCGCGTGCTGGCGATCGGCTCGGCCGTCTTGGCGCTGCTGTCGTTGACCCTGCTGATGATCGACGGCTCGGCCCTGCGCCAGCGTGGCCGCACCTTCCTGACCTTTATCGCGTTCCTGTGCGGTTCGGTGCTGGTGTGGATCGGTTACGACTACAGCCAGCAATACAGCACGTGGTTCAGCCTGACGGTGGGCTTTTTGCTCGCCCTCGGTGCGCTCGGGGTGTTTATTGTGTTGCTGACCGAGGCCCATGAACTGGCCGAAGCCGTCTGGACCCACAAGCGCCGACGTGAATTCCTGCCAGTGGAAGGCCATTCGGACTACAGGCCGAAAGTGTCGATTCACGTGCCGTGCTACAACGAGCCGCCGGACATGGTCAAACAGACCCTCAACGCGCTGGCCAACCTCGACTATCCGGACTTCGAAGTCCTGATCATCGACAACAACACCAAGGATCCGGCGGTCTGGGAACCGGTGCGCGATTACTGCGCAACGCTCGGCCCACGCTTCAAGTTCTTCCACGTCGCGCCGCTGGCCGGATTCAAGGGCGGCGCGTTGAATTATTTGATTCCGCACACCGCCAAGGATGCCGAAGTGATCGCGGTGATCGACTCGGATTACTGCGTCGATCCGAACTGGCTCAAGCACATGGTGCCGCACTTCGCCGACCCGAAAATCGCGGTGGTGCAGTCGCCGCAGGATTATCGCGACCAGAACGAAAGCACCTTCAAGAAGCTCTGCTACGCCGAATACAAAGGCTTCTTCCACATCGGCATGGTCACCCGCAACGACCGTGACGCGATCATCCAGCACGGCACCATGACCATGACCCGGCGCTCGGTGCTTGAAGAACTGGGCTGGGCCGACTGGTGCATCTGTGAAGACGCCGAGTTGGGTCTGCGCGTGTTCGAGAAAGGCTTGTCGGCGGCGTATTACCACACCAGCTACGGCAAAGGCCTGATGCCCGATACCTTCATCGACTTCAAGAAACAGCGCTTCCGCTGGGCCTATGGCGCAATTCAGATCATCAAGCGGCACACCGCCAGTTTGCTGCGCGGCAAGGACACCGAGTTGACCCGTGGCCAGCGTTACCACTTCCTCGCGGGCTGGTTGCCGTGGGTGGCGGACGGCATGAACATTTTCTTCACCGTCGGCGCACTGTTGTGGTCGGCGGCGATGATCATCGTGCCGCAGCGGGTCGACCCGCCGCTGCTGATTTTCGCAATCCCGCCATTGGCGCTGTTCGTGTTCAAGGTCGGCAAGATCATCTTCCTGTACCGTCGCGCCGTCGGCGTGAACCTCAAGGATGCGTTCTGCGCGGCACTGGCCGGGCTGGCGTTGTCGCACACCATCGCCAAAGCGGTGTTGTACGGTTTCTTCACCAGCAGCATTCCGTTCTTCCGTACGCCGAAAAACGCCGATAACCACGGTTTCTGGGTGGCGATTTCGGAAGCGCGCGAAGAGGTGTTCATCATGTTGCTGTTGTGGGGCGCTGCGCTGGGCATTTACTTGGTGAACGGCTTGCCGAGCAACGACATGCGCTTCTGGGTGACGATGTTGCTGGTGCAATCGTTGCCGTACCTGGCGGCACTGATCATGGCGTTCCTGTCTTCGCTGCCCAAACCGGTGGTCGAAGCTCAGACGGCACCGGCCGTCTAAATCGACACAGATGCACTAAACGGCGGCCAATGGCCGCCGTTTTGCTTTAAGATAACCGCCATTTTGCGCGCCTTGGCGGGGCTCGGTTTAACTGCCGAACTCAATACCTGTGGGAGCGGGCTCGCTCGCGAAGGCGTCATCACTGACGCTAAAAGCTTCGCGAACAAGCCCCCTCCCACATTTTTACCGTGCCCCTATTCAAGTTTTCCGGAGTTTTCCATGACGGCCCACGCCGACCTTTCGCCGACCCTTCAACTCGCCATCGACCTGATCCGCCGTCCGTCCGTGACGCCGGTCGACGCCGATTGCCAGAAGCAGATGATGCAGCGCCTGGGCGATGCCGGTTTCGCACTGGAACCGATGCGCATCGAAGATGTGGATAACTTCTGGGCCACCCATGGCAAGCACGACGGTCCAGTGCTGTGCTTCGCCGGTCACACCGACGTGGTCCCGACCGGCCCGGTGACGGCGTGGCAGATCGACCCGTTCAACGCCGTGATCGACGAACACGGCATGCTCTGCGGCCGTGGCGCGGCGGACATGAAAGGCAGCCTCGCATCGATGACCGTGGCCGCCGAGCGTTTTGTCGCCGACTACCCGGATCACAAGGGCAAAGTCGCCTTTCTGATCACCAGCGACGAGGAAGGCCCGGCGCACCACGGCACCAAGGCTGTGATCGAGCGTCTCGTCGCGCGTAAAGAACGTATGGACTGGTGCATCGTCGGCGAACCGTCGAGCACCACGCTGGTGGGCGATGTGGTCAAGAATGGCCGTCGCGGCTCCCTCGGCGCCAAACTGACGGTGCGGGGCATTCAGGGTCACGTGGCGTATCCACACCTCGCCAAAAACCCGATCCACCTCGCCGCCCCGGCACTGGCCGAACTGGCCGCCGAGGATTGGGACCACGGCAACGACTTCTTCCCGCCGACCAGTTTCCAGATTTCCAACGTCAATTCCGGCACCGGCGCGACCAACGTGATTCCGGGGGATCTGGTGGCGGTGTTCAACTTCCGCTTCTCCACCGAATCCACCGTTGAAGGCTTGCAGAAGCGCGTCGCCGACATTCTCGACAAGCACGGCCTGGACTGGCACATCGACTGGGCGCTGTCCGGCCTGCCGTTCCTCACCGAACCGGGCGCGTTACTCGATGCCGTGGCATCGAGCATCAAGGACATCACCGGTCGCGAGACCCACGCGTCCACCAGCGGCGGCACTTCCGACGGTCGCTTCATCGCGACCATGGGCACCCAAGTGGTTGAACTGGGGCCGGTCAACGCGACGATCCACCAGGTCAACGAGCGGGTACTGGCCGCCGACCTCGACGTGCTGACCGAAATCTACTACCAGACCCTGATCAAGTTGCTCGCCTGATGCTCGCCTGCCCGATCTGCAGCGAACCGCTGAACGCGGTGGACAACGGCGTGGCTTGCCCCGCCGGGCATCGTTTTGACCGCGCGCGCCAGGGTTACCTGAACCTGCTGCCGGTGCAGCACAAGAACAGCCGCGACCCTGGGGATAACCTGGCGATGGTCGAGGCCCGCCGCGACTTCCTGAACGCCGGTCACTACGCGCCGGTGGCCAAGCGTCTGGCAGAACTGGCGGCGCAATATGCGCCGCAACGCTGGCTCGACATCGGTTGCGGCGAGGGTTACTACACCGCGCAAATCGCCGAAGCCCTGCCGAACGCCGACGGTTACGCGCTGGACATTTCCCGCGAAGCGGTCAAACGCGCCTGCAAACGCAACCCGCAGCTGACCTGGTTGATCGCCAGCATGGCCCGGGTGCCATTGGCGTCGGCCAGTTGCCAGTTTCTCGCCAGCGTTTTCAGTCCGCTGGACTGGGAGGAAGCCAAGCGTTTGCTCAGCCCTGGCGGCGGTTTGATGAAAGTCGGGCCGACCAGCGGCCACTTGATGGAGTTGCGCGAAAGCCTGTATGACGAAGTGCGTGAATACACCGATGACAAGCACCTGGCCCTGGTGCCAGCAGGCATGGCGTTGGCGCACAGCGAAACCCTGGAATTCAAACTGATGCTTTCAAGTGGTCAGGATCGCGCCAATCTGTTGGCCATGACGCCCCACGGCTGGCGCGCCAGTGCCGAACGCCGGGCGGCGGTCATCGAGCAGGCCGAGCCGTTCGAGGTCACTGTTTCGATGCGCTACGATTATTTCGTTGTTCAATAACTTTTCAATTTCTTGGTTCTCGGCATTGGCCGTGGACCGGCTAAATCCGCGAATGGATTTTTCAGACCCGCAGTGAGGACATCCATGCGCCAACCCGATATCGAGATTTACCTGAAAGACGCCGACGTCGACTACAAGGCCATAGCGGTCTGGCTCGGCGCTGCTTTGGGCCCATGCACCGACTGGGTGCAGAAAGGCCAGACCTACAAATGCAAGGCCGGCAACGTGCCAGTGACCTGGCTGCCGAAGGCCGTGGGCAAGTGGAACAGCCTGTTTCTGGACAGCGACCAGACCCCGTGGGAAGACGACATCGCCTGCGCTCGCGCGGCGTTTGCTGCGCTGAACGTTGAGGTGCGCTGCGCGCCAGGGACGTGGGTCGAGGAAGAAGGTGAAGAAACGGCGGATCGCTGGATGCGCATCAGCGCCGATGGTGAAGAAGAAATCACCTGGAAAACTGCTTAACCGCTGTACACAAAACCTGTGGGAGCGGGCTTGCTCGCGATAGCGAACTGACATTCAACATTGATGTTGACTGAAAGGGCCTCATCGCGAGCAAGCTCGCTCCCACAGTGGTTTTGGGTGAACTGAAGGATGGCTTACAGACCTACGACATCCTCAGCCTGCAACCCCTTCTCGCCGGTCACCACGCCGTATTCAACCTGCTGACCTTCGGCCAGCGAGCGGTGCCCTTCGCCGCGAATCGCGCGGTAGTGTACGAACACGTCCACTCCGTCCTCGCGTTGAATAAAGCCGTAGCCCTTGGCGTCGTTGAACCACTTCACACTGCCGGTTTCGCGCGTAGCCATGTCTCGTTACCCCCTTCTTTTTATTGTTGAGCCGGCGAGTATATGACAGGCGCCAAAACTCTCAACTCAAGATTACATCGGCGCTTTTTTGCCGATTTTCGGCTAATACGGCACACTATCGGCCGCCCGAGCGATTGCTCGGTTTCAATCACTCACGCAGAAGCCGTATGACCCGTTCCCCGTTCCGCCGTCTTGTGTTTGGCACCCTGCGCCGACTGCTCTATCTCTGGGTTCGCTCGGAGACGATCAATCAGTCGTCGTTCACCCTCAACCTCGACCGCAGTCGCCCGGTGTTCTACGTCCTGCAAAACCCTTCGCTGACCGACCTCGCCGTGCTCGACACCGAGTGCACCAAGGCCGGCCTGCCGCGCCCGGTACTGCCGGTCTCCGTGGGCAATCTGCTGGAGCCTGCCGCGTTCTTCTACCTGACGCCGGAGCCCGACTGGCTCGGCCGTCAGGACAAACGTGGCGCGCCGCCGGCCCTGACCCGACTGGTCAGCGCCCTGAGCCAGAACGCCGCCGAAGACGCGCAGATCATTCCGGTCAGCGTGTTCTGGGGCCAGTCGCCGGACAGCGAATCGAGCCCGTGGAAACTGTTGTTCGCCGACAGCTGGGCCGTTACCGGCCGTTTGCGCCGCTTGCTCAGCATCATCGTGCTGGGGCGCAAGACCCGCGTGCAGTTCTCCGCGCCCATCCATTTGCGTGAACTGGTCGACCACAACAAAGGCCACGAGCGCACCGTGCGCATGGCCCAGCGCATCCTGCGGGTGCACTTTCGCAACCTGAAAGCCGCGGTCATCGGCCCGGACATTTCCCACCGCCGCAACCTGGTCAAAGGCCTGCTCAATCAGCCGCTGGTCAAGCAAGCGATCCTCGATGAAGCCGAGCGCGAGAAGATCTCGCCGGAGAAAGCCAAGGCCCAGGCGCTGCGCTACGGCAACGAGATTGCTTCGGACTACACCTACACCGCGATCCGCTTTCTCGAAGTCGTACTGAGCTGGTTCTGGAACAAGATCTACGACGGGATCAAGGTCAATCACATCGAAGGCGTGCAGAACGTCGCCCAGGGTCACGAAGTGATCTACGTCCCGTGCCATCGCAGTCACATCGACTATTTGCTGCTGTCGTATCTGCTGTTTCGCAATGGCCTGACCCCGCCGCACATCGCCGCCGGGATCAACCTGAACATGCCGGTGATCGGCAGCCTGCTGCGCCGTGGCGGGGCGTTTTTCATGCGCCGCACGTTCAAGGGCAACCCGCTCTACACCTCGGTGTTCAACGAATACCTGCACACCTTGTTCACCAAAGGTTTCCCGGTCGAGTACTTCGTCGAGGGCGGCCGCTCGCGCACCGGGCGCATGTTGCAACCGAAAACCGGGATGCTCGCGATTACCCTGCGCAGCTTCCTGCGTTCGTCGCGCATGCCCATCGTCTTTATCCCGGTGTACATCGGTTACGAGCGCGTGCTGGAAGGCCGGACTTACCTCGGCGAACTGCGTGGCGCCGCCAAGAAGAAAGAATCGATCTTCGACATCTTCAAAGTCATCGGCGCGCTCAAGCAGCGCTTCGGCCAGGTGGCGGTGAACTTCGGCGAGCCGATCAAACTGGCGGAATTCCTCGACAGCGAACAGCCGGACTGGCGCCAGCAGGAACTCGGCCCGCAGTTCAAACCGGCGTGGCTCAACGAAACCACCCACCGTCTTGGCGAGAAAGTCGCGCAGCATCTGAA
>NZ_JBNNWE010000111.1:0-19608 GCF_050280905.1 Pseudomonas sp. NPDC086278 | reverse complement strand
CGGCGGGCCCACGGAGCAGGACCGGAGCGAGGGCATGGCGAGCCTAGGCGAGGCACCGGACGAAAGGGGCAAGAGCGCTTGGTTACTTGGCGCTTTTCCAAGTGACCCGCCGTAAGGGCGGAACCAATAGGAGCCATCACCAAAAATCCGGATATGCCCCCAACGAGCGCCCGCACCTAATACCGATTCGGCTCCATCTCCAGATCAACATGAAACCGCTCAGAAATGTCCCTCTGAATACGCTGCGCCAAATCCAGCAATTGCAGCCCCGTGGCCCCGCCATAGTTGACCAGCACCAACGCCTGCAACTTATGCACGCCAGCATCGGCTTCACGAAAACCTTTCCAGCCAGCCCGCTCAATCAACCAACCCGCCGCCAGTTTCATCTGACCATCAGGTTGCGCGTAAGCCACCAGATCCGGGTAT
Organism: Pseudomonas sp. NPDC086278; assembly: GCF_050280905.1. NCBI lineage: Bacteria > Pseudomonadati > Pseudomonadota > Gammaproteobacteria > Pseudomonadales > Pseudomonadaceae > Pseudomonas > Pseudomonas sp. NPDC086278. The sequence goes on along the minus strand of NZ_JBNNWE010000111.1, from coordinate 19,182 downwards.
TCCCCCTTGAGCCGGGCAACCAGCGCCGCAGACACCAGCGGATTCTTGAAAAAGCTGCCGGCATTGCCCAGTACCGCCGGGTCCGGAAGCTTTTCGCTACGGATGCTGCAAATCGCCCGACTCACATCGGTGGCGGTTGGCTGCTCGATGCCTTGCTCGGTCAGACGCTGACGCACCGGGCCATATTCCAGATGCAAGTGCTCGGCACGGTTCAGCGCGAAACGAACCCGCAGAATCAACCAGCGCCCCGGCTGCTGTTTGAACACGCTGTCGCGATAAGCGAAGTGGCACTCGTCCAGCGAAAAATCCCGCAGCTCGCCGGTCTGGCGGTCCAGCGCGGTCAGACCGGCAAACACGTCCTTGATCTCGACGCCATAGGCGCCGATGTTCTGCATCGGCGCCGCGCCCACGGTGCCGGGGATCAGGCTGAGGTTTTCCAGGCCCGACAACCCTTGCGCCAGGGTGTGCTGCACAAACGGGTGCCACGGCTCGCCCGCTTCGGCTTCAATCACAACCTGGCTGCCGTCATCGCTCAGCAGGCGAATCCCGCGCGTGGCCATGCGCAACACCAGCGACTGGATGTCGGCGGTCAGCAGCAAATTGCTGCCGCCGCCAATCACCAGCAGCGGCACGCTATGCGCCGCCGAATAGGCCAGGGCTTCACGCACGTCGTCGTCGCTGTGGGCCTCGGCGAACAGGCGGGCCTGCACATCGACGCCGAAGCTGTTGAACGGTTTGAGAGAAACCCCGGATTGAAGCTGCAAACTCATAACCGCCCCTTCAATTCGATCACCAGCAAATCACTGGCGCGCTCGATCAGGTCCAGCACCTGTTCGAAACCCTGATCGCCGTCGTGGTACGGGTCTGGCACTTCATCGACTTGCGACTGGTAACGGCGCAGGAACAGGTCCAGCTCGGCCTTGCCATTGCCCGGTTGCAGGGCCTTGAGGTGGCGGAGATTGCTGTTGTCCATCGCCAGAATGAGGTCGTAGGTGGCGAAGTCGGCGCGGCTGACTTGCTGGGCGCGCTGGGCCGACAGGTCATAACCACGCAGCTTGGCCGCAGCCTGGCTGCGGCGGTCCGGCGCGTTGCCGACGTGCCAGTCACCGGTGCCGGCGGAGGCGACTTCGACCTGATCAGCCAACCCCGCTTCGCGCAGTTTGTGCCGCAGCACGCCTTCGGCCGTCGGAGAACGGCAGATGTTGCCCAGGCACACAAACAGAACGCGCATCAGGCCTCCAGCAGGCGACGAACGCGCTCAAGGTCTTCGACGGTATCGACGCCGGTCGGCGGTGCGATCAGTGCATCGGCGACGTGAATCCGCACGCCGTGCCACAAGGCACGCAGTTGCTCCAGCGACTCGGTGTTCTCCAGCCAGCACGGGCCCCAGCTGACGAAGTCATGCAGGAAACCGGCGCGGTAGGCATAGATGCCGATGTGGCGGCGATACGGCACGCCCTCCGGCAATTGCTCGCGGGTTTTGGCGAAGGCGTCACGCGCCCACGGCAACGTGGCGCGGCTGAACGTCAGCGCCAGGCCATTGAGGTCGCTGACGACCTTGACCACGTTGGGGTTGAACAGGGTTTCCACGTCTTCGATCGGCTCGGCCAGCGTGGCCATGCGCGCTTCGGTGTGGACCGCCAGGTTGGCCGCGACCTGATCGATCACGCTCGGCGGGATCAACGGCTCGTCGCCCTGGACGTTGACCACGATGGCGTCCGGCGCCAGGCCCAGTTTCGCCGCCACTTCGGCCAGACGGTCGGTGCCGGAGTTGTGATCTTCGCGGGTCAGCACCACTTCGGCGCCAAACCCTTTGCACGCCTCGACAATGCGCGCGTCATCGGTGGCGACCACCACACGCTCGGCGCTGCTTTTGCTCGCCTGTTCCCAGACGTGCTGGATCATCGGCTTGCCGGCGATCAGCAGCAACGGTTTGCCCGGCAAGCGGGTTGAGGCGTAACGCGAGGGAATGACAACGGTGAAGGCTGTGGTCATTTATCCAGACGCTCGTCGGTGGTCAGGGTGCGGGCTTCGGTTTCGAGCATCACCGGGATGCCGTCGCGAATCGGGTAAGCGAGGCCGGCGCCTTTGCTGATCAGCTCGGTTTTGTCGGCGCTGAGCTTGAGTGGGCCTTTGCAGACCGGGCAAGCGAGGATGTCGAGCAATTTGGTGTCCATGAGCATTCCCTGGATAAAAACGGAGTTAAGGCAAAAGACGATCCGGCAACAGGCGCATCAGCTGCGTATCGAACCAGGCCACAAAGGCCGGCGACGGCGCGGCATCGACCGCCAGGTACCACCAGTCGGCGGCAGCGAAGGCACGGCACTTCACCGCGTCCTTTTCCGTCATCACTAAGGGCAATGACGGGGTGAAATTCAAGGCCTGCGCGCTGTATTCGGCGTGGTCGGCGAACGCATGCGCAACCGGTCGCCAGTGTAGCGTTTCGAGGGTGGTGAAGAAACGTTGCGGATTGCCGATCCCGGCCACCGCGTGCAGCGCCTGGCCGGCGGCGAAGTGATCGAGTGGGCGCCGTTCGCCGCTGAGCAGGTTGACCAGTTCGGTAGGTTGCAGCTGAAAGGCAAACCCGTCGTCACGGTCATCGGCGGCGCCGTTGTAGAGCACCGCGTCGACGCTTTGCAGGCGCTCGACCGGTTCGCGCAACGGCCCGGCAGGCAAGCAATGCTGATTGCCGAGGCCGCGAGCAGCGTCGATCAGCACCAGCTCCAGGTCGCGCGCCAAGCGGTAATGCTGCATGCCGTCGTCGGAGAGGATCAGGTCCAGCGGTTCGCTCGCCAGCAACGCTTTGACGGCGCTGCTGCGGTCAGGGTCGATCATCAACGGCACGCCGGTGCGCTGGACGATCAACAACGGTTCATCGCCCGCGATGTCAGCGCTTTGATCGGACTCGACGCGCCACGGCCATTGCGGCGGTTTGGCGCCGTAGCCGCGACTGACCACGCCAACGCGCAAACCACTGCGCTGGCAGTGCTGGATCATCCACAGAATCAGCGGCGTCTTGCCGGTGCCGCCGACCGTGATGTTGCCGACCACGATCAGCGGCACCGGCGGCTGATAGATCTCGCCCTCACCCGCCAGGAAGCGTTTGCGCTTGTTCATGACCACGCGCCGGTACAGCCACTCCAGTGGCTGCAACAGTTTCAGGGCCGGATGACCTTGATACCACGCGGCGAGCAAGCGATCGGACATGGCCATCAGGGCGCGGGCGGCGCTGCTTCAACCGTGGTCATGCGCAAATGGCTGAAGCCGAGCTTGCCGGCGGCGTCCATGGCCGTGATGACCGACTGGTGCTGGGTCTTGCCGTCAGCGCTGATCGACAGCGGCAGGTTGGTGTCGCCATTGGATTCTTTCTGCAGCGCCTCCATCAGGGACGCGAGGTCGTTCTTCGGCAACAACTGGTTGTTCACCGAGAACACGCCCTCGGCGCTGATGGCGACGTCCAGGTGCTTGACCTGCTGGTCTTCGGCCGGCGAGCCGCTGACCGCTTCCGGCAGATCGACGCGTAACTGGGTTTCACGGGTAAACGTGGTGGTGACCACGAAAAACAGCAGCAGGATAAACACCACGTCGATCAGCGACGCGAGGTTGATGTCCACATTCTCCCGTTGCTTGCGGCGGAATTTCACGCTTTTTTGCCCTCAGACAGGTCCACGTCACGATCGCCTTGTACCACTTCAACCAGTTTGATCGCTTCCTGTTCCATGCCGACCACCAGCTCATCGATCCGGCGTTGCAGGAAGCGGTGGAAGAACACCGACGGAATACCGACCATCAGGCCCGCCGCCGTGGTGATCAAGGCCTTGGAAATACCACCGGCCAGTACAGCGGCGTTGGTGGTCATGCCCGAGCCCATGAACGCACTGAAAATATCGATCATGCCCAACACCGTACCGAGCAAACCCAGCAACGGCGCCATGGCGGCGATGGTGCCCAGCGCATTGATGTAGCGCTCGAGCTCGTGAATGACTCGCGCGGCGGCCTCTTCAATGCACTCTTTCATGATCTCGCGACCATGTTTGGAGTTGGCAAGGCCCGCCGCCAGGATCTCGCCCAACGGTGAGTTGGCGCGCAATTCCTTGAGTTTTTCTTTATTGAGCTGTTTGTCCTTGATCCACACCCAGACCTGCCCGAGCAGATGCTCCGGGGTCACGCGGCTGGCACGCAGGGTCCAGAGACGCTCGGCGACAATCGCCATGGCCGCGATGGAACTCAAAATGATCGGCAGCATCATCCAGCCGCCGGATTTGACCAATTCCCACACAGTGACAGCCCCCTCGAAAAAGTGCGCCACTCTAACATAGGGGGTCGGCGCACCGAAGAGCGTGATGTTGCTTCCGGTCGGCCTTTCATAACTCACGGCTATTGGCCAGCCATTGGCGGATCGCGCCAGAAGCGCCGCTGCAGACGCATCGACCACGGTGGTTTGAAGTGTCCGAGCCGCAGACGAATGGCGCCAAGCTCGGCGCTGTCATGGATGACCATGCCGCGTTTTTGATAGCGCGCCATGACCGTGGGGTGCGGGTGGCCGAAAGAGTTGCCCTGGCCCCGGGAAATCAGCACATGCCTGGGCTGTAGCGCCATCAACAGCGCCATTGACGAAGAACTGCGGCTGCCGTGATGAGGCGATTGCAACCAGTCGGTCGGTACGGCGAGCGAACTGTCGAGCAAGGCGCGCTCGGCCGCGCTGTCGATGTCGCCGGTCAGCAATATGCGCTCGCCATTGGCTTCGATCTGCAGCACGCAGGATCGCTGATTGCTGTCGCCGGCCGACCGCCATTGCCAGAGCTGGAAATGGACACCGTCCCAGGTCCATTGCCGACCGCTGTCACAACCTTCGGCATGTAAATCGGCGGGCAACCCGTTGGGGTCACCACTAACTACCCGCTTGACCGGCAAACCATGGGCCAGCGCCCGCGCACCGCCGGCGTGATCGGCGTCGGCGTGGCTGATCAGCATCAGGTCGAGGCCGTCGACGCCCAGTTTGCGCAACGCTGGCAACACGACCCGCTCGCCCAGATCAAAATCACCGAAGCGCGGCCCGGTGTCGTACAGCAACGTGTGCTGGCGCGTGCGTACGGGGACGGCCAAACCCTGGCCGACATCCAGTTGCCAGATCTCGGCGATCCCTTCCGGCAGCGATTGCCGGGGAGGAAACACCAGCAACAGCAACAGCGGCCAACCCAACGGGCGCATCGGGACGCCTTTGGGCAGCAATAGAAGAAAGGCCCCCAGCGTGCCAAGCGCCCAGACCCACAACGGAACCGCCACCGGTAACCACGCCGGTAATTGCCCGGCCATCAACGCCAGGCCTTTGAACAGGAGATCGATCAAACCGCCCGCCAGCCACAGCAACCCGTCACCCACATAAGGAACGGGCAGCAGGATCGTCCCCAGCAAGGCCGGCGGCAATACCACCAGACTGATCCAGGGCACCGCGAGCAGATTGGCCACCGGCCCGCTGAGGCTGATCGGCAGCCCGAGCACCAGCAGCAAGGGGCACAAGCCGATTGCGATCAGCCATTGCGCGCGGGTCCAGGTTTGCCACCAGCGCCAAGGGCCAAGTCGCCCGCCAAAGGTGAAAATCAGCACCGCCACCGCCGCAAAAGACAACCAGAACCCCGGTTGCAAACTGGCCAGCGGGTCCAGCAGCAACACGGCATCGAGCGCCAGCAGCAACGGCCACCATGCGCCGAGGTGACGAAAGCGCAATCGCCATAACAGCACCAGGCCGATCATCACGCAGGCTCGGCGCACCGGCACCTCGAAACCGGCCAGCAACCCGTAACCGAGTGCCGCCGCGAACGCCAGTGCGCAGGCCCACGGCAACCAGGGTAGGCGATTCGGCCACAGCCCATAACGGGCCAGCCCGGCAATCAGCAAGTAAACCAGCCCCGCGAGCAAACCGATGTGCTGCCCGGAGATCACCAGCAGGTGCACAGTCCCGGTGTCTTGCAACACTTGCCAGTCCTCGCGACTCAGGCCCGCGCCATCGCCTAACACCAAAGCGGTCAGCGCGCCGTTCCGGCCCTGGGCATCCGCCGCCTGCAATCGTTGGCGAATGCCGTCGCGCCAGGCCCATTGGGCTTCGCGCAGGCGCACGCCATCCTTGACGGTGCCGGTCGCGCCAATGTGTTGCGCCAGCAGCCAGGCGTCGTAATCGAAGGCATGCGGATTGAGCAACCCTGCGGGACGTTTCAGTTTGACCGCCAGCCGCCAGCGCTCGCCGCTGTTGACGGGCGGCCCGTGGTGCCAGGCCAGCCGCAGTTTGCCGGGCAACGTGGTGCGCCGCGATTGACTGTCCGTCAGCTCAAAACGCACCACACCATCGGCATGCTGCGGCAGGCCTGTCACCCGCCCCTCAAGCCAGCGCGTCTCGCCATCGAGCGTTCGAGGCAGTCGATCACTCAGCGCCCAATGCGCATTCATGCACGCCCAACTGAAGCCAAACAGAAAAAACGCCAATGGGTATGTTCTGAACGGCAGCAGCATCAATGCCGCGACCGGCAGCAACAGGCAAAACCAGACCGGCGGTAATTCCGGTAAAAATCGCAGCGCCAGCAGACCCAACGCCAGCGCCATCATCCCTATGCGCATACGCTCGTCCTTGAGAGTCCCCCCCTAGGCATAGCCGGCCAATCGCACGTGCACGGTTATTAATTGTCACAAAGTCTGAATGGGCGGTTCGTAGAATCCAGACATACTTGCCGCCTTAACCGACCGAGAAGCCTTATGCCCCGGCGCTTATTCAAACGCTACATGCCAGACCCGAACAGCATCAGGGAACACAAATCCTTACGCTTTCTCGGCACCCTGCTGCATGACCCGAACCTCTGGCACCTCAACCGGCACTCGGTGGCACGGGCCATGGCGGTCGGTCTGTTCGCGGCGTTCCTGCCCATTCCGTTGCAGATGCTGGTGGCCGCGATCCTGGCGATCATGGTCCGCGGCAACATGCCGATTGCCGTCAGCCTGGTATGGCTGACCAACCCGATTACCATGCCGGCGGTGTTTTTCTGCACGTACCAGACGGGTGCCTGGTTGATGGATGTTCCCGCCAGGCATTTGCCTGACGAACTGACCTGGGAATGGATCAGCGGCGAATTGTCGACGTTGTGGCAGCCGTTTTTACTGGGCTCGGTGGTGACAGGCCTGGTATTGGGTGCCCTCGCCTATTGCCTGGTGATGCTGTACTGGCGCTGGTGGGTCGCGCGGCAATGGGCGCGGCGCAAAAAAAAGCGCATGCATTGAATGCAAAACGGCCTCCACTTGGGAGGCCGTTTTTGTTGAGGCGCTGGATCAGGTACGCATGCCGCGACCGCTGACCAGCAATCGTACGCAACCAAGGTAGAGCACCACCGTCGCGACCAACATGAAGGTGACTGCCACGCTGATCTTGATGTCCGAAACGCCAAGAATGCCGTAACGGAACGCGTTGACCATGTGCAGTACCGGGTTGGCCAGCGATACGGTCTGCCAGAACGGCGGCAGCAAAGTGATCGAGTAGAACACCCCTCCCAGGTACGTCAACGGTGTCAGCACAAACGTCGGGATGATCGAGATGTCATCGAAGTTGCGCGCATACACGGCGTTGATGAAGCCCAGCAGCGAGAAAATCGTCGCCGTGAGTACCACCACCAGAATGGTCACGCCCAGGTGATGCACCTGCAGATGGGTAAAGAACAACGACAGCAGCGTCACAATGACGCCGACCATCAAGCCACGCAGCACGCCGCCCAGGGTGTAACCGATCAGAATCGTGTGCGGCGAGACCGGCGAGACCATCAATTCTTCGATGGACCGCTGGAACTTGCTGCCGAAGAAACTCGACACCACGTTGCCGTAGGAGTTGGTGATCACCGACATCATGATCAGGCCCGGCACGATGTATTCCATATAGGTGAAACCACCCATATCACCGATTTGCCGACCGATCAGATTGCCGAAGATCACGAAGTACAAAACCATGGTGATGGCCGGCGGCAGCAGTGTCTGCGGCCAGATCCGGGTGAAGCGCTTGACCTCGCGGTAAACGATGGTATTGAGGGCAACGAGGTTGGGTTGCAGCTCGGAACTCATACCGCCACCTTCGACAGATTTTTCTCCACCAGGGACACGAACAGCTCCTCAAGGCGATTGGTTTTGTTACGCAGGCTCAGCACTTCAATGTTCTGCTGCGCCAGTTGGGTAAACAGTGCGGTGATACCCATGGCCTTGTCGACCTGGACTTCCAGCGTATGGCCATCAAGCAACCGGGTCGGGTAGCCGATCAGTTGCGGGGCCACGCCCACGCCGTTTTTCAGATCCAGCAGGAAGGTTTCCACATGCAGTTGGCCCAGCAGCTGCTTCATGCTGGTGTTCTCGACGATGGTGCCGTGGTCGATGATGCCGATGTTGCGGCACAACTGCTCAGCCTCTTCCAGATAATGCGTGGTGAGGATGATAGTGATGCCTTTCTGATTGAGCTCGGTGAGGAAGGTCCACATCGAACGACGCAGTTCAATGTCCACCCCCGCCGTCGGTTCGTCGAGGATCAGCAGACGCGGTTCGTGAACCAGTGCGCGGGCGATCATCAGGCGCCGCTTCATGCCGCCGGACAGCGAACGCGACGGCACGTCACGTTTGTCCCACAGCCCGAGCTGGGTCAGGTACTGCTCGGCGCGTTCCTTGGCGATTTTCGGCGGAATGCCGTAATAACCGGCCTGGGTCACGACAATGTCGAAGGTCTTTTCAAACTGGTTGAAATTGAACTCCTGGGGCACCACGCCGATCGAGCGCTTGAGCGCTGCCGGGTTCGTGTCCAGGTCGTTACCGAAGACATTCACCGTGCCGCTGGTCTTGTTCACCAGGGTCGAGAGAATGCCGATGGTGGTGGATTTGCCAGCGCCGTTAGGGCCGAGCAAAGCGAAAAAATCACCTTCGGCGACGTCCAGATCGATACCACTCAGGGCCTGGAAACCGTTGCCGTAGGTTTTGGTTAGCTGCCGGATGGACAGAGCGGAACTCATATCGGATTACGCACCAAGAAGGGAGGAAAGGGACAAATGACGGCGGGCGGCGACTTAGACCACCACGGCACACGAGCGCAATGGTGCTTGTCGCCGCCACACAAGTACAGTCAAGTGTGTCGATAGTGAGTATTAAGTCAACGCGGTCATGACGGCTTTCTGATAGGCCGGACGCTGTTTCAGGCGCGCGTACCAGGCTTGCAGATGCGGTTGCGGCGCGCGCTCGATCGGCATCTCGAACCAGGCATAAATGAAACTGCCGAGGGGAATGTCACCCATGCCGATCTCATCGCCGGACAGGTACGGCTTGGCCGCCAACGCCTGGTCGGCCATCGCCAGCAAGTCGTCGCATTCCTTGATTGCAGCCTTGATGGCGGACCAGTCCTGCTGCTCCGGCGGCGTGCGCAACACACCCCAGAACACCGTGCGGAACGGGCCGGCGAAGCTGGAAGTGGTCCAGTCCATCCACTTGTCAGCCATGGCGCGAGCCTTGACGTCCGCCGGATACCAGGCACTGCCCTCAGCGTGGCGGGCCATCAGGTAACGCACGATCGCGTTGGATTCCCACAGCACAAAGCCATCGTCCTCGATCACCGGCACCCGACCATTGGGATTCATCGACCGGTACTCGGGCGTATCGACCACACCAAAGGCGCCGCCCGCATCGATGGCTTCATAGGCCAGGCCCAACTCTTCGGCGGCCCACAACGGCTTTCTGACATTCGATGAATTTTTCCGACCCCAGATCTTCAGCATGACCGCCTCGCAATGGATAAGTGCGCAGGCAGCATACGCCGGATCAGGCGCGACTCAAATCGCTCTGCATGTCGCCCAACAGCGCCGGCAGTTGCTCGCCGAACAGATGCGGATAGCACTTTTGCAAGTGCTCGAAGAAGAACACCTCAGGCACATCGGTGAACTGGCCGTGGTCCACCAGGTATTCCATCAGCGGCGCGCCGTCGCGGTTGAAAGGATGGAAAACACTGTCATTGATGCCATCGAATTCCAGCGGCGCGACGTTGAACAAATCGCACAACCCCTTGTTGAACGCTGGCGTGGCTTTGACCCAGCGGCCGTTCAGGTACAGCTCGGTATAACCGTGCATGGCGAACACGTCGCTTTTGAGCAGTTCGAGCAAGCGCGGGGTCGACAGATGATTGCGCACATCGGCCAGACCGATGCGCGCCGGGATCCCGCAGTGGCGCGCCACACCGGCCAGCAGCGTGGCCTTGGGCACGCAATAACTCTCTCCGGTGGCCAACGCGTAGCTGCCGCGCAAGGTGTCCGGATCGCGGCTGAAGGTGTACGGGTTGTAGCGCACCGCCTCGCGCACGGCGTAATAGAGATTGATCGCCTGCTCGAGCGGGTCGCGACGGAGGCCACGATGTTTTTCGGCGAACTCCACCACCGAGGGATGGTCACTATCGATGAAGCGGCCGGGACTCAGATACTCGTGCATGAGAACAATCTCCTGGGGAAGCCAGGAGTCTAGCGACACCTCCAGCACAGAGATAACGACGTTTCGGCCAAACATGCGCGCATTGCCGCGTAGGAACCGAACGATTTACCCGGCGTGTTGCCAACCGTGCCTACAAAACTCGTCCATGGTTTCCCACGAATTCAATCACCTCGCTCCGACCACCTTGTTTTGCGGATGCCGTCTAAGCTCTGAAGGTTGGTTTTGCCTTGGTTCACGGAGGATTAAATATGCTGCTGTTGTGGATACTGGTTCTGATTGTCGGGATTGCCTATTTAGCTCACCGTCGCATCGCCCCCCTGCCCGCCCTGTGCATCGTTGCCGTCTACGTGGTGGCGATGGGTGCGTTCAGCCACGCGCCAGGCTGGTTGCTGCTGATTCTCTGGGTGTTGATCGCAGCCGTTGCGGCGCCGTTGTTGCTGCCCGACCTGCGTCGCAAATTCTTCAGCGCGCCGCTGTTCAGCTGGTTCCAGAAAACCCTGCCGCCGATGTCGCAAACCGAACGTGACGCCATCGACGCCGGCACGGTGTGGTGGGATGGCGAGCTGTTCAGTGGCCGCCCGGACTGGGAAAAACTGCTGTCCTATCCAAAAGCGCAGTTGACCGAAGAAGAACAGGCCTTCATCGACGGCCCGACCGACGAACTCTGTGCCATGGTCAGCGACTGGCAGATCGGCCAGGCCATGGACCTGCCGGCCGAGGCCTGGACGCACATCAAGGAACACGGCTTCTTCGCCCTGATCATTCCGAAGGAATACGGCGGCAAGGGTTTCTCTGCTTATGCGCACTCGCAAGTGGCGATGAAACTGGCCACCCGCAGCGGCGACCTCGCCTCTACCGTCATGGTCCCCAACTCCCTGGGCCCCGCCGAACTGTTACTGCACTACGGCACCGACGAGCAACGCAACCATTACCTGCCTCGACTGGCCCGTGGCGATGACATTCCGTGCTTCGCCCTGACTGGCCCATTGGCCGGTTCCGACGCCGGCGCGATGCCCGACACCGGGGTGATCTGCAAAGGTGAATGGGAAGGCAAGGAAACCCTGGGCCTGCGCCTCAATTGGGAAAAGCGCTACATCACCCTCGGCCCGGTGGCCACCCTGCTTGGCCTCGCGTTCAAGGCCTATGACCCGGAACACCTGCTAGGCGACAAGGAAGACCTGGGCATCAGCCTCGCGCTAATCCCGACCGACACCGCAGGTGTTGAAATCGGTCGCCGTCACCTGCCGTTGGGCGCGGCGTTCATGAACGGCCCGAACTCTGGCAAGGATGTGTTCATTCCGCTGGACTTCCTCATCGGTGGCCAGGAAATGCTCGGCAAGGGCTGGATGATGTTGATGAACTGCCTGTCGGTCGGGCGTTCGATTTCGTTGCCGGCGGTGGGCACCGGCGCGGCCAAGTTCACCAGCCTGGTGACCGGCCAATACGCCCAGGTGCGTGAGCAATTCAATGTGCCGCTGTCCGCGTTCGAAGGCATTCAGGAAGCCATGGCCCGCATCGGCGGCAACGCCTGGATGATGGACGCCGCGCGGATGCTGACCGCCAACGCGGTAGACCTGGGCGAGAAACCGTCGGTGCTGTCGGCGATTCTCAAGTACCACCTCACCGAGCGTGGCCGCGAGTGCATCAGCCATGCCATGGACGTGCATGGCGGCAAAGCCATCATCATGGGGCCGAACAACTACCTCGGTCGCAGCTGGAACGGCGCGCCGATCTTCATCACCGTGGAAGGCGCAAACATTCTTTCGCGCAACTTGATGATCTTTGGCCAGGGCGCGATTCGCTGCCACCCGTTCGTGCTGAAGGAAATGGCCCTGGCCGGTCGTGAAGACAAGGATCAGGCGCTCACCGAGTTCGATGGCCTGTTGCTCAAACACATCGGTTTTGCCGTGAGCAACGCCGCGAGCACGCTGGTGCTCAACCTCGGCTTTGGCCACTTCGAGCACGCGCCGGGCAACACGCTCAGTCAGGGCTACTTCCGGGCGCTCAACCGTCAGGCGGCGGCATTCGCCATGCTGGCGGACCTGAGCATGATGTTGCTGGGCGGTGAACTGAAACGTCGGGAACGCCTGTCGGCCCGGCTTGGGGATGTGCTCAGCAACATGTACCTCGCCTCCGCCGCGCTCAAGCGTTATCACGATCTCGATTCGCCGGAGCACATGGCCCCCCTGTTCGCCTGGGCCATGGAAGAGAGCCTGGGCCAGTCCGAACGCGCACTGGATGAATTGCTCACCAATTTCCCAAACAAGCTGCTCGGCTGCCTGCTGCGAGTGATCGTGTTCCCGTTCGGCCGTCGTCACAAAGGCCCGTCGGACAAATTGGCGGCCGAAGTGGCCGCGGTGATTGGCCGGGCCAAGGGCGATCCGACCCTTGAAGAATTGCTCGGCGGTTGCTTCCGTCCGCAGTCGGCGGACGACGCGGTCGGCGCCCTGCAACACGCCTGCAACCTGCTGACTGCGGCGCAGCCGTTGCAGAAAAAGCTGCACGCGGCGCTTAAAAGCGGTCAGGTCAAACCGGCGGCCGGCGAACACGCCATCGACGCCGCACTGGAGGCTGGCGTGCTGCAACCGGTAGAAGCGCAGACCCTGCGCGACGCCGAAGCGGCGCGGCGCAAGGTGATCGATGTCGATGATTTCGACAAAGAGCAACTGGCGCTGGCCGCAGGAAAGGTCCGCTGATCCAGCGCAGCCTGTAAAAGTGGGCGCGGGAGCCTTATACTCCCGCGCCCGTTTTGCTCTTGAGGACTTATCTCGTGTCCAACGTCGTTGCCGACCATCTCGTCTTGCTTGACCACTTGCGCAGCATCCTGGTCGCCGTGGGTGAGGCCGAACAGGTTCCCGAAGAAAGCCATGCCTTGTTCCTGGAGCGCTTCGACGAACTGCGTGCGTTGCTGCCGGTCGATCCGATCGAAAGCCAATACCTGGGCCAGGACATTCTCTGCCAGGTGATTACCCGTTATCCGCAAATTGCTCACTTGGTCCCGCGCGACCTGTTGTGGTACTTCGCCGGCGACTGCCTGCATTACATGCCCGATGATGAAATCGAGCTGTATCAGGCGCTGGAAGAACGTCGTTTTGAAGCTGAGCAGAATGACGAACCGTTTGACTGGAATCAGGAAAAACAGCTGCTGGCGATGTCGAACGACGACCCTAAGCACTGATTCCGGATCAGAAACACTAGAGGCCCGCACGGTTTTCCTGCGGGCCTTTTTTTGTGGCATTTGCATGATTTCGTGGCGGTTATTCGGTCGTCTTCGCGAGCAAGCCCGCTCCCACACTGGAACTCGGTCGCATGTGGGAGCGGGCTTGCTCGCGAAAGGGTTCTTCAAAGCAACCCATCACTCTCCGGCAGCTCATATTCCGCCGCGACCTTGCCCGGCTTCCCAGGCTTGCTCAAGGTCGGCTCCTTCTCCAGGCACTCCACCAGATAGTCGATAAACACCCGCAACTTCGGTGGCAAATAACGCGTCGGCGAATGCAGCAACCAGGCGCCGCCATGGTATGAGGCAAGAAAGGTCCAGTCCGGCAACACCTGCACAATCAGCCCCTGCTCCAGCGCATGACGGGCGGTGAAGTACGGCAAGCTGCCAATGCCGATGTGCTGCAACACCGCGCCCAATCGCACCCCCGTGTGGTTCGCCGCATACCGCCCGCGCACCCCTACCGTCACGGCCTTGGTGCCCTTCTTGAATTTCCAGCGGGCATCGCTCGGCGTTTCGCCGAGGTAGATGCAACTGTGGTTGAGCAAGTCATGGGGATGCGTCGGCGTGCCGTGTTCTGCCAGGTATTGCGGGGTGGCGCAGAGCAAATGGTCGATGGTCAGCAATTGCCGCCCCACCAGGCCGGCCGGTGGACGATCAGTAATACGGATCGCCAGATCAACGTTGTCGTCGATCAGATCCACCTGTCGATCTTCAAGCAGCAACTCCACATCCACCTTGGGATAACGCCGCAGAAATTCCGGCATATGCGGGTGAATCACAAACCGGCCGACCGCCTTGGGCACGCTGACCCGTATCAGTCCTTCCGCCTCATGGGTGAACTGACCGCTGATTTCCATCACCGATCTGGCCGCGCTGACCATGTCCTGGCAACGCTTGAACACCTCTTCGCCGCCATCGCTCAGGCGCAATTTGCGTGTGGTTCGCTGTAGCAGGCGCGTGGCCAAGGCCTTTTCCAGGCGCGAAATGCTGCGGCTCACCGCCGAGGGCGAAGAGCCCAGTTGGCGAGCCGCTTCGGAAAAACTGCCGGTTTCGACAACCTTGACGAAGATCGCCATTTCACCCAGCAGCGGCAACGGTAGATTTATGCTCACAGCGCAACAGTCCTTTGATGTTTGAACGGATTATCACGCAATTCCGCCCTTCCTATAATAAAAAAAGAAACTCTAATGAGGGCATGGAATATGACGCTTCGCCTCTTTTTCCATAGTGATGACCTCAAGGCCAACGTGGAAGTCCTGGATTGCACACCCCACGAGAACGAATTCGCCGTGGTGCTGCGTGCAACATTGTTTCACCCGCAAGGTGGCGGGCAGCCCTTTGATACCGGCTGGATTGGCGAAAGCCAGGTACTGCGGGTGGTTCAGGACACCGATCGGATCATTCATTTCGTCGACCACCCGGTAAAACTCGGCATGACCCAGATCCGGGTCAATGGCGAGCGCCGGCGGTTCAACACGCGCATGCATTCGGCCGGG
Organism: Pseudomonas sp. NPDC086278; assembly: GCF_050280905.1. Taxonomy (NCBI): domain Bacteria; kingdom Pseudomonadati; phylum Pseudomonadota; class Gammaproteobacteria; order Pseudomonadales; family Pseudomonadaceae; genus Pseudomonas; species Pseudomonas sp. NPDC086278. Next base: position 3,984 of record NZ_JBNNWE010000111.1, on the reverse strand, counting down.
CACCTGATCGGCCATTTCGTCCAGGCCATGGGCTGGATGCCGATCAAGGCGCACCACTGGCCTGACGAAGGTCGCGTGCAGTTCAAACCAGGGGAGTCGGCGCAAGACGTTGATGCGCAAACTCTTCAGCACGGCATCGAGCAGTGGATCGCGCAAGACCTGCCGCGCCTGACCTCGTTGCGTGAAGGCGCCCGGGAAATCGGTTTCGGTGATCTGCCCGCCTACGGCTGCGGCGGCACCCATGTACGTAGCCTGAAGGATTTGGGCACGGTCACGATTGCTTCCCTCTCACTGAAGAAGGGAACGCTGTCAATCCACTACAGCGTGGATTGAGTATTTGGGCGATGCCGTCCCCGGTATCGCCTGACGCCGCGGGAGCCTGCATTCGCGGGCTCTGTTGACTATCTGATAGATGGACCTAAGACATGATGCTTGACGTCGAGCGTCTCGATGAGACGTGCATAAAAAAACTGGCCAACGAAGAAGTCCTCGCCATCCGCGTCAAAGGCTTGTTGCCCAGGCCGCTGGCGATTCAGATTGGCGACAAAATCCTCGCCCCCGGTTTCGAAGGCTATATCAACGCGCCAAGCATTGGCCGCATCGGCATGGCGTTTTATGAAGCTGAAAACCAGCCACTGCTGATCGAAGATTATTTCGAACGCGCCACGCGCAACATCGCCGAACTGCGCAATCGTTGCGCGCCCTATTCATCGCCGGTCGACACCCTGCGCTGCATGCTCGACGAGTCCTGGCCGGCGGGCGCGCACCTGGAAAATCTCTACGGTCGCAAAATGTACGTCGGCCTGTCCCGCGTGGTGAAACCGGGCGTGTGCTTTCTCGCCCATCACGACATTTTCGCCAAGGACGCCCCGGACAGTTATCAGGCCCGCAGCCTGGAAGCGCAATTCGCCTGCAACGTTTACCTGAACATGCCGGCCAAGGGCGGCGCGTTGCAGATGTGGGACCACGACATTTCCCCCGACCAGTTCGACGAAATGCGCGGCGACAGCTACGGCATCGACCCGGCGCTACTCGGCACGCCGGTGCTGGAGGTTCACCCGGAGCCGGGAGATTTCATCATGTTCAATTCGCGCTGCATGCACTCGGTGACACCGGGCGTGGCCGATCCGCGATTGAGCCTTTCGTTCTTTGTCGGCTATCGCGGCAATGCTTCACCCCTCACGTTTTGGAGTTGAGATGCTTTCGAATTATCTGGGCGAGTTTCTGGCACTGGCGACCATCCACTTTCTGGCCGTGGTCGCCCCCGGACCGGACTTCGCCGTCACCATCCGGCAGAGCGTACGTTTCGGCCGACTGGTCGGGATCTGCACCGCGCTGGGCATTGGTGCGGGAATTTCCGTGCATGTGCTGTACACCCTGCTGGGCGTCGGCGCGTTGATGCACACCACCCCGTGGTTATTGACCGTGGCCAAGGTCGTGGGCGGCGCCTACATTTTGTACCTCGGGGTCGGCCTGCTTCGCAGCAAACCCAAAACCGTGCTGGAGGGAGACAACATCGCCAACGAACCGCTCGTGGAACAGACATTGCTCAAGGCGTTTACCACCGGGTTTCTGACCAATGCCACCAACCCCAAGGCCACGCTGTTTTTCCTTGCAATCTTCACCACGATCATCAGCGCCACGACACCGTTGAAAATTCAGGCGCTTTACGGGATTTGGATGTGTTTTGTGAATGCGCTGTGGTTTGTGATCGTCGCACTGTTCTTTTCCAGCGCGCGGGTGCGACTGCTGTTCATGCGCATGGGGCACTGGTTCGAACGCTGCATGGGGGTGATTCTGATCCTGTTCGCCGGGCGCCTGATTCTGTCGATGTAAAACCGTTGAAATGCAAAAGGCCCATCCAGTCTGACTGGAGGGCCTTTTTCGTTTGTGCGTCGCTTTTGCCGTTCAGTGCGACACATCCTGTGACATGGGCTGCCCTTTCACAGCGTCGTGGTGTTAGGTTGGAAACGTTTCTGACTGATTGATCAGACAATTCCCACAAACCGCCTGCAAAGGAATGCCCCCCGCAATGGATTTTTCTCTCAAAAAACTGGCCGCCTCGACCCTGATACTGGCCAGCCTCTCGTCGCTCACCGTCACCGCGCAAGCCAACATCACCCCGCAACAGAGCGCGGTCATCCTCAAAACGTTCAGTGACGCCTCGGTGACAAATTTCAGGCAGTTCCTGGGAAGTCTGGCCAAGAGCGATCTGGCCAAAACCGACGATATAGGGCCGGCCATCAGTGCTTTTCTCGACAACAAAACCCTTTCCGCCGATCAGCAAAACGAGATCCATCGCCTGCTTGGCCTCTATGCACGGGTGAAATACGGCGCTGCTGCGAACGAGACCCTGCGCGAACTGGTGGCCATCCCGACGTTCCGCGTGGACGGCGTTGCTCAGCACGACAACCCCGAATTCATCAAGATGGCGGACAAGATCAAAAGCCTTGCGCAGGCCTTCAATCTCAACTTCCGCAATATCGACAACCGCGTCTATGAAGTGTCACTGGAAGGCAGCGGCGACGAAGTCGTGGGTATTCACGCCCATGCCGATGTGGTGCCGGTCACGCCGGAAAACTGGGTGTTGAAAGATGGCACCAGGCTCGATCCGTTCAAAGTCACCCTGATCGGCGACCGCCTGTATGGCCGCGGCACTGAGGATGACAAGAACGGTATCGTGGTGGCGCTGTACGCCATGAAAGTGATCAAGGAAGAGCAACTGCCACTGGCCCGAAACCTCAAGCTGCTGATCGACACCACCGAGGAAACCACCGGCGACGCGATCCCTTATTACTTCGAGCGCAATCCGACGCCCAACTACAACCTGGCGCTGGATGGCGGCTACCCGGTGGTGATCGCCGAGAAAGGCTACGGCACCGTCATGGCCAACTTTGCCAAGCGAAAAGGCGAAGGCAAAGGCGCGGAAATCATCTCCATGACCGGAGGCCTGGCCACCAACCAGATTCCATCGGCTTCGGTCGCCACGTTGGTCAGCGACAAGCCGGCCGAGCTGGCGGCCAGCCTGCAAAAGTTTGGCGCCGAGTATGCCAAGCGCAATGGCGGCAACTTCGAGGTGACCGCCAAGGTCGTCGGCAAGGACGTCAAGCTGACGGTCACCGGGGTTTCCGCGCACTCCTCGGAGCCCGAGTCCGGTGTCAATCCTGTGTCCCGAATGCTCGACTTCATCAACAGCCTCGACGGCAAGGTCGCACTCAAGCACAACCACATCACCGATGCCGCCCGCTACGCCGCCGACAACTGGGGCCTGGACTACCTCGGCGGCAAACTGGGCGTCGGTTTTTCCGATGCGTTCATGGGACCGCTGACCACCTCGCTGACCTATGTCGGCATGGATGACAAAACCTTCAAATTGGCGGTCAACCTGCGGGTGCCGAAGGGCAAGTCCCCGCAAGTACTGAAAAGCGAAATCGCCGAGAAAATTGGCGCCTGGAGCAAGAAGACCCACATTGCGGCCACCTTCGACTACTCCGTCGCCGAACCGATGTACCGCAACCCTGAAGGAGAATGGGTCAAGGCCTTGCTCGCCGTCGCCAGTGAAAACCTGGGCATGGAACACAAGTACGGCACCTCGGCCGGCGCCACCTCGGTGCATGAACTGCCCAACGGCGTGCAATTTGGCCTGGCCCGGCCTGAAGTCAAATACACCGGACACACCGACAACGAGTTCAAGACGGTCGACCAGTTCCTGCTGGATTTGCAGATCGTGACCGAAATGATGGGGCGCATCGGGCAATTGCCGCAGCTCTGATCTCCACGATGGACCCGTCATCTGGCGGGTCCGCGATGGAGCGCGTGGGCTTGCGAGAAATGCAGCACAAACAAAAACGCCGCTCATTGCTGAGCGGCGTTTTTGTTGAATATGGAGCGGGAAACGAGACTCGAACTCGCGACCCCGACCTTGGCAAGGTCGTGCTCTACCAACTGAGCTATTCCCGCAAATGGCGTCCCCTAGGGGACTCG
>NZ_JBNNWE010000110.1:0-19715 GCF_050280905.1 Pseudomonas sp. NPDC086278 | reverse complement strand
AAGACAATGGCGAAGGCATCGCCTACGGCCAGCAGGGGCGGATTTTCGAGCCTTTTGTGCAAGTGGGTCGCAAGAAGGGTGGCGCCGGTTTGGGGCGAAAAAGCCATTGATGACATGCGTGCTTCCGGCGCTATCAAGGCTGCCAAGAAAGCAGGCAACGTAGCTGCCGAAGGCGCGATCGCTCTGAAAGAAGACGGTAAATCCGCCGTTCTGCTGGAAGTGAACTCGCAGACCGACTTCCTGGCTTTGCAGGACGACTTCAAGGCATTCGTTGCTTCCAGCGTTGAAAAAGCATTCGCTGACAAGCTGACTGATGTTGCTCCGCTGATCGCCGCTCAAGAAGCTGATCGCCTGGTTCTGGTCGGCAAGGTTGGCGAAAACGTCAACATCCGTCGTCTGGCTCGCGTTGAAGGTGACGTTGTTGGTGGTTACCTGCACGGCAACAAGATCGGCGTAACGGTTGTGCTGAAAGGCGGCAACGTTGAGCTGGCCAAGGACATCGCCATGCACGTGGCGGCGACCAACCCTGAATTCCTGCTGCCATCGGAAGTTTCCGCTGAAGCGGTCGAGCGCGAGAAAGGCGTGTTCCTGACCCTCAACGCTGACAAGATCGCCGGCAAGCCGGAAAACATCGTTGAAAACATGGTCAAAGGCCGTATCAGCAAGTTCCTGGCTGAAGCGAGCCTGGTTGAGCAGGCGTTCGTCAAGAACCCTGAAATCAAGGTGGGCGAACTGGCCAAGAAAGCCGGTGCTGAAATCGTTTCCTTCACCTACTTCAAAGTAGGCGATGGTATCGAGAAGCCGGTCGACAACTTCGCTGAAGAAGTTGCTGCCCAGCTGGCTGCCGCCAAGCAATAAGACGGTTTTTATAACTGTCGCCCTGAAGAGGCTGCCCGCTTACGCGCGCAGCCTCTTTTCAGATGGGGTACCAAGTTTTAATTGGTTTCCCTTTGGAACTGGCTTACAAAGCCATGTTCCGATGGCGCTGAAGCAGCGCCAAGCTAGAGTGAACGCCAGCTGTAAACAGCTCGCAAAGAATTTTTTAAAAATACGCCGCAGGAGAGATTCGCAATGGCTCAGCAGGGCAGTGGTTATCAGGCTCGCTATAAACGCATTCTACTCAAGCTTAGCGGCGAGGCCCTGATGGGCTCGGAAGAGTTCGGGATCGATCCGAAAGTTCTGGATCGCATGGCACTGGAAGTAGGCCAGCTGGTCGGCATCGGTGTTCAGGTCGGTCTGGTGATTGGCGGCGGTAACCTGTTTCGCGGTGCGGCGCTGAGCGCGGCCGGGATGGATCGGGTCACCGGTGACCACATGGGCATGCTGGCCACTGTGATGAACGCCCTGGCCATGCGCGACGCTCTGGAACGTGCCAATATCTCTGCCATCGTGATGTCGGCCATTTCCATGGTCGGCGTGACCGATCACTATGATCGTCGCAAAGCCATGCGCCACCTGAATGCCAAGGAAGTCGTGATTTTCGCGGCCGGTACCGGCAATCCGTTCTTCACCACGGATTCGGCGGCCTGCTTGCGTGCAATCGAAATCGACGCCGACGTCGTGCTCAAGGCGACCAAGGTCGATGGCGTTTACACTGCTGATCCATTCAAAGACCCGCATGCCGAGAAGTTCGATCATCTGACTTACGATGAAGTACTGGATCGCAAGCTGGGCGTGATGGACCTGACTGCCATTTGCCTGTGCCGCGACCACAAGATGCCGTTGCGCGTATTTAACATGAACAAGCCCGGCGCCCTGCTGAACATCGTGCATGGCGGCGCTGAAGGGACCCTGATCGAGGAAGGCCAACAATGATCAACGAAATCAAGAAAGACGCTCAAGAGCGCATGCAAAAATCCCTGGAGTCTCTGTCCCACGCGTTTGGTCAGATTCGTACCGGCAAGGCTCACCCGAGCATTTTGGGTAGCGTAATGGTGCCTTATTACGGTACGGACACCCCGTTGAGCGGCGTCGCCAACGTTACCGTAAAAGATTCCCGGACCCTTCAGGTCGTGGCGTTTGAGCGCAATATGCTCGCGGCAGTCGACAAGGCGATCCAAAGCGCCGGCTTGAACCTCAACCCGACCAACCTGGGTGAGTTGCTGCTGATCTCCATGCCTGCCCTGACCGAGGAAACCCGCAAGGGCTTCACCAAGCAGGCTCGCAGTGCCGCTGAAGATGCTCGCGTTGCCGTGCGCAACATCCGTCGCGATGCCCTTGGCGATCTGAAAAAGCTGGTCAAGGACAAGGAAATCAGCGAAGACGAAGAGCGCCGTGCCGCTGCCGATATCCAGAAGCTCACCGACAAGGCTGAGGCCGATATCGACGCGGCGACCAAGCAAAAAGAAGCGGACCTGATGGCCGTATAAGGGTCGCGTTTTCATGGAAAAGACCAAGCAGATTGCGCCGTCCGCGGTGCCGCGCCATGTCGCGATCATCATGGACGGTAATAATCGCTGGGCGAAAAAACGCTTTATGCCGGGTGTCGCCGGGCATAAAGCGGGCGTGGATGCAGTTCGTGCAGTGATTGAAGTGTGCGCCGAGGCCAAGGTCGAGGTGCTCACCCTATTCGCCTTCTCCAGCGAAAACTGGCAGCGCCCGGCCGAGGAAGTCAGCGCCTTGATGGACCTGTTCTTCAAGGCGTTGCGTCGTGAGGCCAAGCGGCTCAACGACAACAACATCAGCCTGCGCATCATCGGCGATCGTTCGCGCTTTCATCCCGAGCTTCAGGCTGCCATGCGTGAAGCTGAGGCGATGACCGTCGGGGCCAATCGTTTTGTCCTGCAGATCGCCGCTAATTACGGCGGTCAGTGGGACATCGCGCAAGCCGCCCAGCGTCTGGCGCGGGAAGTTCAGGCCGGGCATCTGCGTCCGGAAGATATCACTCCCGAATTGCTGCAAACCTGTCTGGTGACTGGCGATCTGCCGTTGCCGGACTTGTGCATTCGTACCGGTGGCGAGCACCGCATCAGCAATTTCCTGCTGTGGCAGTTGGCTTACACCGAGTTGTACTTCTCCGACCTGTTCTGGCCGGACTTCAAACACGACGCCATGCGCAACGCGCTAGCCGATTTCGCCTCTCGCCAGCGCCGCTTCGGTAAAACGAGCGAGCAGGTCGAGTCTGGAGCCCGGGTTTAATGCTCAAACAACGAATCATCACCGCGCTGATCCTGCTGCCGATTGCCTTGTGCGGGTTTTTTCTGCTCGAAGGCTCAGGCTTTGCGTTGTTCATCGGTCTGGTTGTGACGCTGGGCGCCTGGGAATGGGCGCGTCTGGCGGGGTTTACCGCCCAGCCGATTCGCGTCGCCTATGCCGCAGTCGTCGCGCTGGTGCTGTTTGTCATGCACATCCTGCCAGGGCTGGCGCCTTGGGTATTGGGCGCCTCGGTGCTCTGGTGGGCAGTGGCGACGTATCTGGTGCTGACGTATCCGCGTTCCAGCGAGCACTGGTCCAGCGCCGCCTGCAAACTGGTGATCGGGCTGCTGATCTTGCTGCCGGCGTGGCAAGGCCTGGTCCAGATCAAGCAAGAGCCTCTCGGCAACTGGCTGATCATGGCCGTGATGGTGCTGGTCTGGGGGGCTGATATCGGCGCGTACTTTTCCGGTCGGGCCTTTGGCAAGCGCAAACTGGCGCCGCAAGTCAGTCCGGGCAAGAGCTGGGAAGGCGTCTATGGTGGTTTGGCGCTGAGCCTGGTGATCACGGCCATTGTTGGCCTGGTTCGCGACTGGACGGTGGCCGAGCTGTTCAAAGGCTTGATCGGCGCAGCGGTGATTGTGTTCATCTCGGTGGTGGGCGACCTCACCGAGAGCATGTTCAAGCGTCAGTCAGGCATCAAGGACAGCAGTAACTTGCTGCCGGGCCATGGCGGCGTGCTGGATCGTATCGACAGCCTGACTGCCGCGATCCCTGTATTCGCCGTGTTGTTGTGGATGGCTGCACCGTGAGCCGCCCTCAGCAAATCACCGTTCTGGGGGCGACCGGCTCGATCGGCCTGAGCACGCTCGACGTCATCGCGCGTCATCCCGAGCGCTATCAGGTTTTCGCCTTGAGCGGTTTCACTCGCCTGAGTGAGCTGCTGGCGTTGTGCGTGCGGCATGCGCCGCGTTTTGCCGTCGTGCCGCAAGCGGCAGCGGCGCGAGGCCTGCAGGACGACTTGCACGCTGCCGGTCTGGCGACCCGCGTGCTGGTGGGGGAGGAGGGGCTGTGTCAGGTGGCTTCCGATCCGGAAGTCGATGCGGTCATGGCCGCCATCGTTGGTGCGGCGGGCTTGCGTCCGACCCTGGCGGCGGTCGAGGCCGGCAAGAAAATCCTCTTGGCCAACAAGGAAGCGTTGGTGATGTCCGGCGCCCTGTTCATGCAGGCCGTGCGTAAAAGTGGCTCGGTACTGTTGCCGATCGACAGCGAACACAATGCAATTTTCCAGTGCATGCCACGGGATTTCTCCCGTGGGCTGGGCGCTGTCGGTGTGCGTCGGATTCTCCTGACAGCGTCTGGTGGACCGTTCCGACAGACGCCAATGGCGGAACTGGCGCATGTTTCCCCTGAGCAAGCATGTGCCCACCCGAACTGGTCCATGGGGCGCAAGATTTCGGTGGATTCCGCCAGCATGATGAACAAGGGCCTCGAGCTGATCGAAGCCTGCTGGCTGTTTGATGCCAAGCCAGCACAGGTCGAAGTGGTGATTCATCCACAAAGCGTGATTCATTCTCTGGTCGACTACGTTGATGGCTCGGTATTGGCCCAGTTGGGTAACCCCGACATGCGCACGCCGATCGCCAACGCCTTGGCGTGGCCGGAGCGGATTGACTCGGGTGTGGCGCCGCTGGACCTGTTTGCCATTGCACGTCTGGATTTCCAGGCGCCCGACGAAGAGCGTTTTCCCTGTCTGCGTCTGGCGCGTCAGGCTGCCGAGGCTGGCAACAGCGCACCCGCCATGCTCAATGCGGCAAATGAAGTGGCAGTGGCGGCGTTTCTCGACGGGCGGGTTCGCTACCCGGAAATCGCGAGTATTATCGAGCAGGTATTGAGTCTTGAGCCTGTGGTCGCGGTGGATGACCTGGAGGCCGTGTTCACGGCGGATGCGAAGGCGCGTCTGCTGGCAGAACAATGGTTGAGTCGTCACGGGCGGTAAATGCTGCGATACGTTGGCCCATGCAGCACCGGATAGGATTGCGGAGAAAGTAAATGAGCGCGCTCTATATGATTGTCGGCACCCTGGTAGCGCTAGGCGTGCTGGTCACCTTCCACGAGTTCGGCCATTTCTGGGTCGCCCGCCGTTGTGGGGTCAAAGTGCTGCGTTTCTCCGTGGGCTTCGGCATGCCGCTGCTGCGTTGGCACGACAAAAAAGGCACCGAATTTGTCGTCGCGGCGATTCCATTGGGCGGCTACGTGAAGATGCTCGACGAGCGTGAAGGCGAAGTCCCGGCCGATCAGCTCGATCAATCCTTCAATCGCAAATCCGTCCGTCAACGTATCGCGATCGTCGCTGCCGGCCCGATCGCCAACTTCTTGTTGGCGATGGTGTTTTTCTGGGTGTTGGCAATGCTCGGCAGCGAGCAGGTGCGTCCGGTCATCGGCGCAGTCGAGTCCGGCAGTATTGCCGCCAAGGCGGGTTTGAGCGCCGGTCAGGAAATTGTTGCCATTGACGGTGAGCCGACGACGGGGTGGGCTGCCGTCAATTTGCAGTTGGTCCGTCGCCTGGGTGAAAGCGGTTCGCTGCAACTGCTGGTTCGGGATCAGGGTTCCAGCGCGGACTCGCCTCGTGAGCTGGTGCTCGATAGCTGGCTTAAGGGTGCCGACGAGCCCGATCCGATTCGTTCGCTGGGGATTCGTCCGTGGCGTCCGGCGTTGCCGCCAGTGCTGGCTGAAATAGATCCCAAAGGTCCGGCGCAGGCCGCAGGGCTGAAAACCGGTGACCGGTTGCTGACCCTTGATGGCAAGGCACTGGATGACTGGCAGCAGGTGGTCGACACCGTCCGTATGCATCCGGATACCAAAATCATGCTGCGCGTCGAGCGCGATGGTGCTCAAATCGACGTCCCTGTGACCTTGGCCGCTCGCGGCGAGAGCAAGGCGCCTACCGGTTACATGGGGGCCGGGGTCAAAGCGGTCGACTGGCCACCCGAGATGATTCGTGAAGTGAGTTACGGTCCTGTGGCTGCGATTGGCGAGGGTGCTCGACGCACCTGGACCATGAGCGTACTGACCCTCGATTCGCTCAAGAAAATGTTGTTCGGCGAGCTCTCGGTAAAAAACTTGAGTGGACCGATAACCATTGCTAAAGTGGCGGGCGCTTCTGCCCAGTCGGGTGTCGCTGATTTCCTGAATTTCCTTGCTTATCTGAGTATTAGCCTGGGCGTTCTGAATTTGTTGCCCATTCCTGTACTGGATGGGGGGCATTTGTTGTTTTATCTGATCGAGTGGACGCGTGGTCGTCCCTTGTCGGATCGGGTGCAGGGTTGGGGGATACAGATCGGTATCAGTTTGGTGGTCGGGGTGATGTTGCTTGCTCTGGTCAATGATTTGGGCCGTCTGTAACACTTCGCTGAATTGCGAATCTGCCGCATTTTGCGGCAGTTTGTTTATTGCCAGTTGGAATAAGAAAGGACTTCATGAAACGTCTGCTGCTAACTGCGGTTCTCACCGTATTGATGATCGCCGAAGTTCACGCCGAGTCCTTCACTATCTCTGATATTCGCGTCAATGGCCTCCAGCGGGTCTCCGCGGGTAGCGTCTTTGGTGCTTTGCCGTTAAACGTCGGTGAACAGGCGGATGATCGTCGCCTGGTGGAATCCACTCGTGCGCTGTTCAAAACCGGGTTCTTTCAAGATATCCAGCTGGGCCGTGATGGCAACGTCCTGGTCATCACGGTTGTCGAGCGTCCGTCGGTCGCCAGTATCGAGATCGAGGGTAACAAGGCGATCTCCACTGAAGACCTGATGAAAGGCCTCAAACAATCCGGTCTGGCCGAAGGCGAGATCTTCCAGCGTGCCACCCTCGAAGGTGTGCGTAACGAGCTGCAGCGTCAGTACGTCGCCCAGGGTCGTTACTCGGCTACCGTCGACACCGAGGTGGTGCCGCAACCGCGCAACCGCGTGGCTCTGAAGGTGAACATCAACGAAGGCACTGTTGCTGCTATCCAGCACATCAACGTGGTGGGCAACACCGTCTTCCCGGATGACGACCTCATCGACCTGTTCGAACTCAAGACCACCAACTGGCTGTCGTTCTTCAAGAACGATGACAAGTACGCCCGTGAAAAGCTTTCCGGTGACCTGGAACGTCTGCGTTCCTACTACCTGGACCGCGGCTATATCAACATGGATATCGCTTCGACCCAGGTTTCCATTACCCCGGACAAGAAGCACGTCTACATCACCGTCAACATCAACGAAGGCGACAAGTACACCGTTCGTGATGTCAAGCTGAGCGGCGATCTGAAAGTCCCTGAAGACCAGGTCAAGTCCCTGCTGCTGGTGCAAAAAGGCCAGGTGTTCTCGCGCAAGCTGATGACCACCACTTCCGAACTGATCACCCGCCGTCTGGGTAACGAGGGTTACACCTTCGCCAACGTCAGCGGTGTGCCTGTGCCGCACGATGACGACCACACGGTCGATATCACTTTTGCTGTCGATCCGGGCAAGCGTGCTTACGTCAACCGCATCAATTTCCGTGGCAATACCAAGTCCGAAGACGAAGTGCTGCGCCGTGAAATGCGTCAGATGGAAGGTGGCTGGGCCTCGACTTACCTGATCGACCAGTCCAAGACCCGTCTTGAGCGCCTGGGCTTCTTCAAGGAAGTCAACGTCGAAACCCCGGCCGTACCAGGTGTTGATGACCAGGTTGACGTGAACTACAGCGTGGAAGAGCAAGCTTCCGGTTCGATCACCGCCAGCGTCGGTTTTGCACAGAGCGCCGGTCTGATCCTCGGCGGTTCGATCACGCAGAACAACTTCCTGGGTACGGGTAACAAAGTCAGCGTTGGCTTGACCCGCAGTGAATACCAGAGCCGTTATAACTTCGGTTATGTCGACCCGTACTGGACTGCCGATGGCGTGAGCCTGGGTTACAACGCGTTCTATCGCACCACCGACTACAAAGACCTCGACGTCGACGTAGCGAGCTATGCCGTAGACAGCCTGGGTGCTGGCGTGAGCGTCGGTTATCCGATCAGTGAGACTTCGCGTCTGACTTTCGGCCTGACGGCACAGCAAGACAAGATCAAGACCGGTCAGTACACCGTCGACGAGATCTTCGACTTCGTTAACAAGGAAGGCGACAACTACCTGAACTTCAAGGCGTCGGCCGGCTGGTCCGAGTCCACCCTGAACAAAGGCGTACTGGCAACCCGTGGTCATTCCCAGAGCTTGACGCTGGAAGCCACCACGCCGGGCAGCGACCTGTCGTTCTTCAAACTTGATTACCGTGGCCAGTTGTTCCAGCCACTGTCAGAAAACTACACCATGCGTCTGCACACCGAATTGGGTTACGGCGACGGTTACGGTTCGACCGATGGCTTGCCGTTCTATGAAAACTACTATGCTGGTGGTTTCAACTCGGTTCGTGGCTTCAAGGACAGTACGCTGGGTCCACGCAGTACGCCTAGCCGTGGTCAGGCTGTAACAGGTAACGCCGGTACGCTGGCTGACCCGGACCAGGATCCGCTGCCATTCGGTGGCAACGTCCTGATCCAGGGCGGTGTCGAGGTGCTGTTCCCGTTGCCATTCGTCAAGGATCAGCGTTCTTTGCGTACCTCGGTATTCTGGGATGTGGGTAACGTATTTGACTCCAAGTGCTCCCAGACGACGAACGCCAATACCAGTTCGTCCTCTGACACGAAGTGTAACGACATCAGCTTGAGTAACCTCGCCAGTTCCGTGGGCGTGGGTGTGACCTGGGTTACCGCACTGGGTCCTCTGAGCTTCGCGTTGGCCATGCCGGTCAAGAAACCGGATGACGCTGAGACTCAAGTGTTCCAATTCTCTCTTGGCCAGACGTTCTAAGCGTCTGCCCCAAAATAACGACAATGGATTTTGTAGGAGTGCATCGTGCGTAAGTTGACTCAATTGGTTCTCCTGGCGACCGTACTGGTTGCAGGTCCGGCTTTTGCCGACATGAAAATCGCCGTGCTGAACTATCAGATGGCGCTGTTGGAATCCGACGCAGCGAAGAAGTACGCCGTGGATGCCGAGAAGAAGTTCGGTCCGCAGCTGACCAAACTGAAGACGCTGGAAAGCAGTGCCAAAGGTATTCAGGACCGTCTGATGGCGGGTGGCGACAAAATGCAGCAAGGCGAGCGTGAACGTCTTGAGCTGGAATTCAAGCAAAAGGCCCGTGACTTCCAGTTCCAGTCCAAGGAACTGAACGAAGCCAAAGCCGTTGCCGACCGTGAAATGCTGAAGCAGCTCAAGCCAAAACTGGACAGCGCTGTGGAAGAAGTCATCAAGAAAGGTGCTTTTGACCTGGTCTTCGAGCGTGGCGCAGTAATTGATGTCAAACCGCAGTACGACATCACTCGCCAGGTTATCGAGCGCATGAATCAGCTGAAGTAATCCATGACCGCGACCATAAAGCTCGGCCAATTGGCCGAGTTCCTCGGCGCCACGCTACGTGGCGATCCGGAGAAAGAAATTACTGGGCTAGCCACTTTGCAAGAGGCTGGCCCAGCTCAGTTGAGCTTTCTCGCAAACACCCAATACCGTAAATACCTGGTGGACAGCCGGGCCGCAGCGCTGTTGCTGAAGGCCGCTGACGCCGAAGGTTTTGCCGGTGACGCGCTGGTGGTGCCTGATCCGTATCTGGCCTACGCACGTGTTTCCCACCTGTTCGATCCAAAGCCTAAAGCGCCTGCCGGTATTCATCCGACGGCGGTGGTGGCCGAGGATGCAGTCATCGACCCGGCGGCGAGCATTGGCGCCTTTGTGGTCATCGAAAGCGCTGCGCGCATTGCCGCTGGCGTGACCATCGGCGCGCATTGCTTCATCGGTGCCCGTTGCGAGATTGGCGAGGGTGGTTGGCTGGCCCCGCGCGTGACGCTGTACCACGACGTGCGCATCGGCAAGCGGGTGGTGATTCAGTCCGGAGCCGTGCTCGGTGGCGAAGGCTTCGGCTTTGCCAACGAAAAAGGTGTCTGGCAGAAAATCGCCCAGATCGGCGGTGTACTGGTCGGTGACGACGTCGAGATCGGTGTGAATACCGCCGTCGATCGCGGCGCGTTGGCCGATACCGTACTCGGTAACGGTGTGAAGCTCGACAACCAGATACAGATTGCTCACAACGTGCAGGTCGGTGATCACACCGCCATGGCCGCGTGCGTGGGGATTTCCGGCAGCACCAAAATCGGCAAGCATTGCATGCTTGCCGGTGGCGTAGGGCTGGTGGGGCATATCGAAATTTGCGACAACGTTTTTATCACCGGGATGACCATGGTGACCCACTCGATTACCGAAAAGGGCTCCTATTCTTCCGGTACGGCGATGCAGCCAGCAGCCGAGTGGCGCAAAAGCGCGGCGCGCATTCGTCAGCTCGATGACATCGCGCGGCGTCTGCGACAGTTGGAAAAGCGTGTTGGGGAAGTGACCCCTGACGGTATTGCTTCATCAGATGGCTGATACCATTTTCATATCAAGTGTGCACAGCCGCTAGACTGCCTCCTTGATTTGCTAGAGGTGCGCGCGTAAGTCGCGCGCTCCCAATCTTTACATAGGCTTCCCCCCGAAATGATGGACATCAACGAGATTCGCGAATACCTGCCTCACCGTTACCCGTTCCTGCTGGTGGACCGGGTAGTGGACCTGGATGTGGAAGGCAAGCGCATTCGCGCCTACAAGAATGTCAGCATCAACGAGCCGTTCTTCAACGGTCACTTCCCTGCGCATCCAATCATGCCGGGCGTATTGATCATTGAAGCGATGGCTCAGGCTGCCGGGATCCTCGGTTTCAAGATGCTGGACGTGAAACCGGCCGATGGCACCCTGTACTACTTCGTTGGCTCCGACAAGCTGCGTTTCCGTCAGCCGGTCAAGCCTGGCGACCAGTTGATCCTCGAAGCCACGTTCATCAGCTGCAAGCGCAAGATCTGGAAGTTTGAATGCCAGGCGTCTGTGGATGGCAAGCCAGTGTGCTCGGCAGAGATCATCTGTGCGGAACAAAAAGTATGAGTTTGATTGACCCTCGCGCAATCATCGATCCGACGGCCGTCCTGGCCGACGGCGTTGAGGTCGGCCCTTGGTCGATCGTCGGCGCAGGTGTGGAAATCGGCGAGGGAACAGTGATCGGGCCGCATGTGATTCTCAAAGGCCCGACCCGCATCGGTAAGCACAACCGCATCTACCAGTTTTCTTCGGTAGGTGAGGACACGCCCGATCTGAAATACAAAGGCGAAGAAACCCGTCTGGTTATCGGTGATCACAACATCATCCGCGAAGGCGTGACGATTCATCGTGGCACTGTGCAGGACCGCGCTGAAACGACCCTGGGCGATCACAACCTGATCATGGCCTATGCCCACATCGGCCACGACAGCGTCATCGGCAACCATTGCATTCTGGTCAACAACACCGCGCTGGCCGGCCACGTGCATGTTGAAGACTGGGCGATCTTGTCCGGCTTCACCCTGGTTCACCAGTATTGCCATATTGGCGCCCACAGCTTTTCCGGCATGGGCACCGCCATCGGCAAAGACGTTCCAGCCTACGTCACCGTGTTTGGCAACCCCGCCGAAGCCCGCAGCATGAACTTCGAAGGCATGCGCCGTCGTGGTTTCAGCGAAGACGCGATCCATGCGTTGCGTCGCGCCTACAAAGTGGTCTACCGCCAGGGCTTGACGGTCGAACAGGCGCTCGGCGAACTGGCCGAACCCTCGGCGCAGTTTCCGGAAGTCGCGGTGTTCCGTGATTCCATCCAGTCTTCGACTCGCGGCATCACGCGTTAATCATGGCTAATCTGCGTATTGCGCTGGTAGCGGGTGAAGCTTCCGGCGACATTCTCGGCGCGGGCCTCATGCGCGCCCTCAAGGCTCAGCATCCTGACGTCGAGTTCCTCGGTGTTGGCGGTCCGTTGATGCAGGCTGAAGGCCTGACCTCGTACTTCCCGATGGAACGACTGTCGGTCATGGGCCTGGTGGAAGTGCTGGGGCGATTGCGTGAGCTGATGGCCCGGCGCAAAAAGCTGATCGCCGACCTGATCGCCGAAAAACCGGATGTGTTCATCGGTATCGATGCCCCGGACTTCAACCTCAATATCGAACTCAAGTTGCGTCAGGCCGGGATCAAGACCGTGCATTACGTCAGCCCGTCGGTCTGGGCGTGGCGGCAAAAGCGTGTGCTGAAGATCCGCGAAGGCTGCGACCTGATGCTGACGCTGTTCCCGTTCGAAGCAAAATTTTACGAAGAGAAAGGCGTGCCGGTGCGGTTTGTCGGCCATTCCCTGGCCGATGCGATCCCGCTGGAAGCTGATCGTGCGGCGGCGCGGGCCGAGCTGGGCTTGCCCGACGGTCCTCTGGTGGCGTTGATGCCCGGCAGTCGCGGCGGTGAGGTTGGCCGTCTCGGTGCTTTGTTCCTCGATACGGCCCAGCGCGTGCGTGCCCTTCGTCCCGGCGTACGCTTCGTCATGCCGTGCGCGAGCCCCGAGCGCCGCGCACAGCTTGAGGAATTACTGGCCGGCCGTGATCTGCCGTTGACCTTGCTCGATGGCAACTCCCATCTGGCCTTGGCCGCGTGCGACGCCGTGCTGATCGCCTCCGGGACAGCTACCCTTGAAGCGTTGTTGTACAAGCGGCCGATGGTGGTGGCTTATCGACTGGCGTCGCTGACGTTCTGGATTCTCAAGCGCATGGTGAAAAGTCCTTACGTCTCCTTGCCGAACTTGTTGGCCCAACGCTTGTTGGTGCCCGAGTTGCTGCAGGATGACGCGACGGTCGAAGCCCTGGCGCAAACGCTCTCGCCACTGATCGAGGGCGGCGAAGAACAGACTCGCGGCTTCGACGAAATCCACCGCACCCTGCGTCTGGACGCCTCCAACCAGGCGGCCGACGCCGTACTGAACCTGATTGGCAAAGCACAATGAGCAAAACAATGCAGATGGGCCTCGACTTCACCCTGGTCGCCGAAGTGGAAGACCTAGTGGCCGGCGTCGATGAGGTCGGTCGTGGTCCGCTCTGCGGCGCGGTGGTCACCGCCGCCGTGATCCTTGATCCGAACCGCTCGATCCTCGGCCTCAACGATTCGAAGAAGCTCACCGAAGCACGCCGCGAAAAGCTCTACGACGAGATCTGCGAAAAAGCCCTGAGCTGGTGCATCGCCCGCGCCGAAGTCGAAGAGATCGATGAGCTGAACATTCTGCACGCCACCATGCTGGCCATGCAGCGCGCCATCGAAGGGCTGCACATCCAGCCGAAACTGGCGATGATCGACGGCAACCGTTGCCCGAAACTGTCCATGCGCGCCGAAGCGGTGGTGCAGGGCGATGGCAAAGTACCGGCCATCGCCGCGGCGTCGATTCTGGCCAAGGTCAGCCGCGACCGTGAAATGGCTGCTTTCGAATTGATTTATCCGGGTTACGGAATCGGCGGCCACAAGGGCTACCCGACGCCCGTTCATCTGGAAGCGCTGGCCCGCTTGGGGCCGACGCCGATTCATCGCCGCTCGTTCGCCCCGGTGCGTCTGGCTTACGAGGCGCGCGAAGGCTTGATCGTGAGTTAGTTGCAAGGCTGATGTTTTTGCCAAGGCCCGGTACAATCCGGGCCTTGTTGTCTTCACGTTTCTAGTTTCCAGACAGGATCACTATGCCGGCTTCATTCGTTCATCTACGCCTGCACACTGAATATTCCCTGGTCGACGGTCTGGTGCGGATCAAACCGCTGGTCAAGACCCTCGTCGGCATGAACATGCCTGCCGTGGCGGTCACCGACCAGAACAACATGTGTTCGCTGGTCAAATTCTACAAAGCCTCCATGGGCGCCGGCATCAAGCCAATCTGCGGCGCCGACCTGTGGTTGTCGAACAAGGACCCGGACAACGCCCTGAGCCGGATCAGCCTGTTGGCGATGAACGCCGTCGGCTACCGGAACCTCACCGAACTGATCTCACGCGGCTTCATCGACGGCCAGCGCAATGGCTCCGTCATCATTGAGCGCGAGTGGGTAGCCGAAGCCAGCGAAGGCTTGATCATGCTGTCGGCGGCGAAAGAAGGCGAGATTGGCCTGGCCATGCTCGGCGGCAATCCGGCGGAAGCGGAAAAGCTGGCGCGCGAATGGATGTCGGTGTTTCCGGATCGCTTCTACCTGGAAATCCAGCGCACCAATCGCCCCAACGATGAAGAACAACTGCACGGCGCCGTGGCCCTGGCCGAGAAAATCGGTGCGCCGCTGGTGGCGACCAACGATGTGCGCTTCATCAAGCAGGAAGACTTTGCCGCTCACGAAACCCGCGTGTGCATCGGTGAGGGTCGCGCCCTCGACGATCCGCGGCGCTCGAAAAATTACAGCGATCAGCAGTACCTCAAAAGCGCCGAGGAAATGGCCGAGTTGTTCAGCGACATACCCGAGGCGCTGGAAAACACCGTCGAGATTGCCAAGCGCTGCAACATCGAAGTGAAGCTGGGCACTCACTTCCTGCCCAACTTCCCGATTCCCGATGGCATGACCATCGATGAGTATTTCCGCAAGGTGTCCTTCGATGGTCTTGAAGAGCGCTTGAGCGTTCTGCTGCCCCGAGACACCACCGAGGACTACGAAAGCAAGCGTCAGGTCTACGTCGACCGACTGAATTTCGAGCTGGATATCATCATCCAGATGGGTTTCCCCGGTTACTTCCTGATCGTGATGGACTTTATCCAGTGGGCCAAGAGCAACGGCGTGCCGGTGGGGCCGGGCCGGGGTTCGGGTGCGGGGTCGCTGGTGGCCTATGTGCAGAAGATCACCGACCTCGACCCGCTGGAATATGACTTGCTGTTCGAACGGTTCCTGAACCCGGAACGGGTTTCGATGCCCGACTTCGACGTCGACTTCTGCATGGACGGTCGCGACCGCGTGATCGATTACGTGGCCGAGAAATACGGCCGCAACGCGGTCAGCCAGATCATCACGTTCGGTTCGATGGCCGCCAAGGCCGTGGTCCGCGACGTGGCGCGGGTGCAGGGCAAGTCCTACGGCCTGGCGGATCGTCTGTCGAAGATGATTCCGTTCGAAGTCGGCATGACCCTGGAAAAAGCCTACGAGCAGGAGGAAATCCTGCGTGACTTCATCAAGGTCGATGAAGAGGCCGCGGAAATCTGGGAAATGGCACGCAAGCTTGAAGGCGTGGTGCGTAACGTCGGCAAGCACGCCGGTGGCGTCGTTATCGCGCCGACCAAGCTGACGGACTTCTCGCCGATCTACTGCGATGAGGCCGGTGATGGCCTGGTAACCCAGTTCGACAAGGACGATGTCGAGGCTGCCGGCCTGGTGAAGTTCGACTTCCTCGGTCTGCGGACCCTGACGGTCATCGACTGGGCGCTGAAAACCATCAATCGTGACCGCGCCAAGGTCAATGAGCCGCCGCTGGACATCGCGTTCATTCCGCTGGACGACAAACCGACTTACACGCTGTTGCAAAAAGCTGAAACCACCGCGGTGTTCCAGCTTGAGTCGCGCGGGATGAAAGAGCTGATCAAAAAGCTCAAGCCCGACTGCCTGGAAGACTTGATTGCACTGGTGGCCCTGTTCCGTCCGGGGCCGTTGCAATCGGGCATGGTGGACGACTTTATCAACCGTAAGCACGGTCGCGCCGAGCTGGCCTACCCGCACTCGGATTACCAGTACGAAGGCCTCAAGCCGGTGCTGGCACCGACGTACGGCATCATCTTGTATCAGGAACAGGTGATGCAGATTGCCCAGGTCATGGCCGGCTACACCCTTGGTGGCGCGGACATGCTGCGGCGGGCCATGGGTAAGAAAAAGCCCGAGGAAATGGCCAAGCAACGTGGCGGTTTCATTGACGGTTGCACCACCAACAATATCGACGCGGACCTGGCCGGTAACATTTTCGACCTGGTGGAAAAATTCGCCGGTTACGGCTTCAACAAGTCTCACTCCGCCGCTTATGGCCTGGTGTCGTACCAGACGGCATGGCTGAAAACGCATTACCCGGCGCCATTCATGGCGGCGGTACTGTCGGCGGACATGCACAACACCGACAAGGTCGTGACCTTGATCGAAGAAATTCGCACCATGAAGCTGCGTCTCGACGCGCCGGATGTGAATGCTTCGGAGTTCAAGTTCACGGTGAATGACGAAGGCCGGATCATTTACGGCCTCGGCGCGATCAAGGGTGTGGGTGAAGGCCCGGTGGAGGCGATCACCGAAGCGCGTCAGGACGGTCCGTTCAAGGACTTGTTCGATTTCTGCGCCCGGGTCGACCTCAAGCGGATCAACAAGCGCACGCTGGACGGTTTGATCCGTAGCGGTGCCTTGGATCGTCTGGGCCCGTATTTCCATGACGAACCGAAAGCCTATCAAGCCAGCATCGACCAGAATCGCGCCGTCCTGCTGAATGCGATGGAAGGGGCGATCAAGGCCGCCGAGCAAACCGCGCGCACCCACGACAGTGGTCACGCCGACCTGTTTGGCGGGCTGTTCGTCGAAGAAGACGCCGACGTCTACGCCAATCACCGCAAGGCCAAGGAACTGACCCTCAAGGAACGCCTCAAAGGCGAGAAAGACACTCTGGGCTTGTACCTGACCGGTCACCCGATCGACGAATACGAAGGCGAGATTCGTCGCTTCGCCCGCCAGCGCATCATCGACCTGAAGCCGGCGCGCGATACGCAAACCGTCGCGGGCATGATCATCGCCCTGCGCGTGATGAAGAACAAAAAGGGCGACAAGATGGGGTTCATTACCCTCGACGACCGCTCCGGACGCATCGAGGCCTCTTTGTTTGCCGAGGCGTTCCATTCCGCGCAGTCGCTGTTGCAGACCGACGCGATGGTGGTGGTCGAGGGCGAAGTCAGCAATGACGATTTTTCCGGCGGTTTGCGCCTGCGGGTCAAGCGTGTGATGAGCATGGAAGATGCGCGCACCAACCTCGCCGAAAGCCTGCGCCTGAAGTTGCAGACCAAGGATTTGAAGGGCGATCAGCTACGCTGGCTGGGTGAGTTGTTCAAACGTCACCGCGGCGCGTGCCCGATCACCATGGAGTACACGAGTCCCGATGCAAAGGCCTTGCTGCAGTTCGGCGAGACTTGGCGAATTGACCCGGCGGATGCGTTGATTCAAGCCCTGCGTGACCAGTTCGGGCGAGACAACGTCTTCCTCCAATACCGTTGACGGCCAGGCTGCATTTCTTTTCATTAAGAGCTGCCCTGATCTCGACCTGAATTTTTAATCTCGACCTGAACGCGCCTCTCCCTTAAGGTAGGGCGCGAATAGACAACCGGCCGGCCCAAGCTCTCTTGGATGTCGACCCAAGACGGACGCCTATGAACCCGAATTTTCTAGATTTCGAACAGCCGATCGCCGACCTGCAAGCCAAGATCGAAGAGTTGCGCTTGGTCGGTAACGACAATTCGCTGAATATCGGCGATGAGATCTCCCGCCTGCAGGACAAAAGCAGCACGCTGACCGAAGACATCTTCGGCAAGCTGACCAGCTGGCAGATCGCGCGTCTGGCGCGTCACCCGAAGCGTCCTTACACGCTGGACTACATCGAGCACATCTTCACCGAGTTCGATGAGCTGCACGGCGACCGTCACTTCTCCGACGACGCTGCCATCGTCGGCGGTATTGCCCGATTGAACGATGAGCCGGTGATGATCATCGGTCACCAGAAAGGCCGCGAAGTGCGCGAGAAAGTGCGCCGCAACTTCGGCATGCCGCGTCCGGAGGGCTACCGCAAGGCCTGCCGCCTGATGGAAATGGCCGAGCGCTTCAAAATGCCGATCCTGACCTTCATCGACACCCCGGGCGCTTACCCGGGCATCGACGCCGAAGAGCGTAACCAGAGCGAAGCGATTGCCTGGAACCTGCGCGTCATGTCTCGCCTGAAAACCCCGATCATCGCCACCGTGATTGGTGAAGGTGGTTCGGGTGGCGCATTGGCGATCGGCGTTTGCGACCAGCTGAACATGCTGCAGTACTCGACCTACGCGGTGATTTCGCCGGAAGGTTGCGCCTCGATTCTGTGGAAAACCGCCGAGAAGGCGCCGGATGCCGCTGAAGCCATGGGCATCACCGCCGAGCGCCTGAAAGGCCTGGGCATCGTGGATAAAGTGATTGGCGAGCCATTGGGCGGCGCTCATCGCGATCCGGTCGCTGCGGCGGCCTCGATCCGCGCCGAGCTGAGCTCGCAATTGGCGATGCTGAAGACCTTCGACAACGAAGCGCTGCTGAAACGTCGTTACGAGCGGCTGATGAGCTACGGTCTCTGATCCGACCTCGCTTTTCCCATGTGGGAGCGAGCCTGTGTGGCGAGGGGGCTTGACCCCGTTCGACTGCGAAGCAGTCGTAAATCCAGTCAGTGCTATCTGATGCTAGATCGCGCTTACTGGTTTTTAGGTGCGCTTTGCGCGCCAACGGAGGCAAGCCCTCTCGCCACACAAGCCCGCTCCCACATTTGATTTGTGCAGAGGGAAAGTTATGGATCGGCCGATGATTGATTTGCCTGCCAGGCTTTTGCTCAATCTGAGGTCGTGGCGCGACGCCACGGCCTGGCGCATCGCCTTCTCCGGCGGCCTCGACTCCAGCGTCCTGCTGCACTTGCTCGCCCACCTCGCAAAAACCGAAAACCTGCCGGCGCTGAGCGCCATCCACATCCATCACGGCCTTCAGGCTGCGGCCGATGCGTGGCCAGCACATTGCCAATCCGTCTGTGATGCCTTGGGTGTGCCGCTACAGGTGGTTCACGTTCAGGTTCAGCCCGGCGCCAGCCTTGAGCGTGCCGCGCGGGATGCGCGCTATGGCGCGTTCATTGAGGCCACTCAAGCCAATGAGCTGCTGCTGACCGCGCAGCACCGTGACGATCAGGCGGAAACCCTGTTGTTTCGGCTGTTGCGCGGGGCAGGGGTGAGGGGCTTGTCCGCAATGCCAAGTCAACGCCCCTTGGGCCGGGGACATCTGTTGCGGCCGCTGCTGGATGTCACTCGTGCCGAGCTAGAGGCCTACGCAAAAGTACATCAGTTGAGCTGGATCGAAGACCCGTCGAATCAGGACCTGCACTATTCGCGCAATTTTCTGCGGCACCAGGTGTTCTCTGTGTTGGCTGAGCGTTGGCCGCAAGCCATCACGACCATGGCCCGCAGCGCCTCGCATTTGAGCGAAGCGCAGGGATTACTGGATGATCTGGCGAAGATTGATCTGGCCTGTGCCGGCGCCGTGAGTGATTTCGATTGGCTGGGTCTGCCGTCGCTGGAACTGGCATCCCTCGAAAAACTCTCCGTCGCACGCCAACGCAATGCGCTGAGCCATTGGCTCGCAACGCTGACGCGATTGCCCGACAGCGACCATTGGTCGGGTTGGGAGGATTTGCGTGATGCCTGCGGCGATGCCCGTCCGATCTGGCGGTTGGCCGATGGCGAGTTGCACCGTTGCGGGGGGCGAATCTGGTGGTTGGCGGGCTGCTGGTTACGCGAACCGCCTGCGCCTGGGCCAGAGGACCTGATTGGCCCGCCGCTGGAACAATACGCGCGCAGCCTGATCGGGCTCAGCGACCAATAAGACACAGGAGAACGCCATGAGTGGT
>NZ_JBNNWE010000109.1:0-19802 GCF_050280905.1 Pseudomonas sp. NPDC086278 | reverse complement strand
CCACTTCAATCTCGACCGGCTTGCCCGGAGCGATCTTGTGCGCAGCGTTGATGGCTTCAGGGATGCCACCGCACGCGGCGATATGGTTTTCCTTGATCAGGAAGGCGTCATACAGGCCGATGCGATGGTTGTGGCAACCGCCGCAAGTGACCGCGTACTTCTGCGCCAAACGCAGGCCGGGAAGGGTCTTGCGAGTGTCGAGCAGCTTCACCTGAGTCTCGGCCACAAAGTCCGCCAGGTACTGCGCGCGCGTCGCCACCCCCGAGAGCAATTGCAGGAAATTCAGCGCGCAACGTTCGCCAGTCAGCAATGAGCGCGCCGGCCCTTCGAGATGAAAAAGCGCTTGATTGGGTTTTACCCGCTCGCCATCGCTCACCTGCCAGTGCACGGCAACCCGTGGGTCCAGCTGCCGGAAAACCGCGTCAACCCACGCGGTGCCGGCAATGACGGCGCTGTCGCGAGTAATGATGGTGGCTTTGGCCAGGCGCTCGGCCGGGATCAGTTGCGCGGTGATGTCGCCGCTGCCGATGTCTTCGAGCAACGCACGGCGCACGTTGGCTTCGATTTCGGCGGTCAGGTCGGCGAGACGAAGATTGGGCATAACGGACTCCACAAACAAAGTGGCCCGATTATAGGGCCATGGCGCGGGGCAACCCAAGGCGTCAGAGGCGTTCGTGTGATCTGCAAACCTGCATTTGGTCGATTCGCTTGAGTCGGCGGTCCTGAATTGGTGTGTTCCCCAAGCGTCTATTTCAATACCGGCACAGAGTCTTCTGGCAAAAGAGCCCGCTTTTGCAAGATAATTCGCCTTGCTTTTGACGTCATGGCTTTGACGTGTTTTCGGGTTGACGTCCCTTCGCCGAATCACCGTTTCAGGAGGCTTGGATGCACAACGACGGGAATGTAGTGCCTTTGCACAAGGCCGCTACCGACCAGGCGACTCACTCGCCGCTCGCCCGCCTGCCTGTGATTCTGCTTCAGGTCCGCGACAAGGCGGCGCAGCAGCTGCGCCACGGTTTGCAGGCGCTGTTCGATAACGCCGATGACACCCTGTTCGAGATGGCCGACCGGGCGCGGACTGACGTCGACCAGAACCTCTTCTTCGAAGCCATGCGTGATTTGCGCCTCAAGCGCAAAAGCATCGAGCGCGGTTTTCTTGAGCATCTCTTCGACGCGTTTATCCGCCTCACTCAGTACGAAGGCCCCAAGTCTGCCTTGCCTGAGGTTTTCGACGACTCGCCGCCGCTGCCCCGTGACGACATGGAGCGCAGCGTGGCAATCGAGGCGATGGTCAATAAAGTGCTCAGTCGTGACGGTTTCGCGCTTGGCCAACTGAGCGCGCGACTCAGCGCACTGCTTGGGCGCTCGCTGGACGATTCGAACAACCCCTTGGGGCCGGCGATGCTCTGCGATTACTTCCTGCAGGCCGGGCGCAATCTGGGCGTCGAAATCAAGGTCAAACTGATCCTCCTCAAACTGTTCGACCGCTACGTACTCAGCAGCGCCGATCAGGTGTACGCCGAAGCCAATCAACTGCTGATCGCCACCGGTGTGCTGCCCGACCTGAAGCCGGCGCCGGCTCGCCGTGCGACCGATCGAGTGGCGGCCAGCGCCTGCTCGAACCCCGTCGAGGTCAGCGTCCACGCGGGCGCGCCCATGGATGACGGCGTCCAGGAAGTGTTTGCGGCGTTGCAGGAATTGCTGCTGCACGTACGCGGCAGCGTTGCGCCGACCCTCGAAGCCAGCGCCCGACCTCAACCTATCTCTACCCGCGACCTGCTGCGCCTGCTCTCGCACTTGCAGCAATACGTGCCGGCACCTGCGGCCCAGGATGATTTCGATCTGCGTAATCAGCTCGAACAGCTGCTGACGCGGGTGAGTGTCAAAAGCGGCAAGTCGCGGGTGGTCGGGGTGGCGGACGAGGACGTGATCAACCTGATCGCGATGCTTTTCGAGTGCATCCTCGATGACCGCCATTTACCGGACTCCCTCAAAGCCTTGATCGGCCGTTTGCAGATTCCGATGCTGAAGGTGGCGGTGCTCGACAAGAGTTTCTTCAGTCGCAGCAGCCACCCCGCGCGGCGCCTGCTCAACGAAATCGCCGCCGCCGCCACGGGATGGGGCGAATGCGACGATCATGAGCGCGACAGCCTGTACCTGCGCATCGAGCAAGTCGTGCAGCGTCTGTTGAACGACTTTGCTGACGACCCGGCGATCTTTTCCGAGTTGCTCGCGGATTTTCTCGCCTTCACCAGCGATGAGCGCCGCCGCAGTGAGTTGCTGGAACAGCGCACCCGCGACGCTGAAGAAGGGCGCGCCAAAGCCGAGCTGGCGCGCCAGCGCGTCGAGCAAGTGCTGAACCAGGCGTTGCTGGGCAAAGTACTGCCCCAGGCGGTAGTGGTTTTCGTCGAGCAGGCCTGGAGCAAAGTGCTGTTGCTGACCGGCCTCAAACACGCAGACTCGTCAGCCGAATGGCAGGCCGATGTGCAGACCATGGAGCAATTGATCTGGAGCGTGCAGCGCCATGACGATCCCGATGCTGGCCAGCGTCTGCTGGCCCTGGTGCCGGGTTTGCTCAAGTCGTTGCGCGACGGGCTGAGCCGTTCGGCGTTCGATCCGTTCGCCACCGGCGAGTTTTTCAGCGAGCTGGAAAGCTTGCACGTTCAGCTGTTCGAACGCCGGGAGCAGTTGCCCGAGCAGCCGGTGATGGTTGAAGTGCTGGAGGAAATTCTTCTGCGCACCGCCGACGAAGGGCTCGTCGACACGCAAGCGGAGCGGTTGCCGGCCGACGACGCCGGACTGCTTCAGGTCGATCAACTGCGGCCGGGCTGCTGGGTGGAGTTTCAGGAAGACGATGAAAATACCCTGCGCTGCAAGCTCGCGGCGATCATCGAGGCCAGCGGCAAATACATTTTTGTCGACCGCACCGGCATGAAAGTGCTGGAGCGTAATCGTATCGGGCTGGCCCTTGAGTTCCGCCGTGGCGCGGTGCGAGCGCTGGACAACACCTTGTTGTTCGACCGGGCGCTGGAATCGGTGCTTGGCAATCTGCGGCGGCTCAATCGCGGCAAGTGATCGCGTCGCGAGGGCCTATCGCGGCATACTGGGCGCCAACACAGTCGTCGTTGAAGGAACCTGTATGCAGTTGGACCCCGCGAGCGGTTGGTGTCAGGGCGTAAACGTATGCCCTTCGCCCAACTTCAATGCGCGCCCCTCGGATGAAATTTCCCTGCTGGTGATCCATAACATCAGTCTGCCGCCGGCGCAGTTCGCCACCGGCAAGGTGCAGGAATTTTTCCAGAATCGCCTGGATGTCACGGAGCATCCCTACTTTGAAGGGATTGCTGACCTGCGGGTGTCTGCGCACTTTCTGATCGAACGTGACGGCAACGTCACACAGTTTGTCTCCTGTCTTGAGCGTGCCTGGCATGCCGGGGTGTCGAGTTTCGATGGGCGAGAAACCTGTAATGATTTTTCCGTGGGCATTGAACTGGAAGGCACGGATGATCTGCCGTTCACCGACGCTCAATATCACGCGTTGACGGCCCTGACCCGGCAGCTGCAAAGCGCCTTCACGGGCATCACCGCACAGCGCATCTGCGGGCACAGCGACATCGCCCCCGGACGCAAAACCGATCCGGGGCCGGCATTCGACTGGGCACGTTATCGCGCGGCCCTGCAACAAGAGGAACAACAATGAGTTTTCTGGTGTTGCTGTTGGCGGTCTGGATCGAGAAGTTCTCGGCCTTGCGTCATCGGGTTCAACGTGACGGCGGCTGGGTGCGTGAGCTGCACAAGCTGGAAGCCAAC
This sequence comes from Pseudomonas sp. NPDC086278, assembly GCF_050280905.1. Classification (NCBI taxonomy): domain Bacteria; kingdom Pseudomonadati; phylum Pseudomonadota; class Gammaproteobacteria; order Pseudomonadales; family Pseudomonadaceae; genus Pseudomonas; species Pseudomonas sp. NPDC086278. The sequence continues at coordinate 15,992 of NZ_JBNNWE010000109.1, read as the reverse complement.
CCGCGTCTGACCAATCGGCCGTGGCTGATATTGCTGGTGCTGGTGTTGTTGCCGGTGGCGCTGCTGGGTTTGCTGTTGGTGGTGCTGGAACCGGTGGCCTACGGGCTGTTGGCGTTGCCGGTGCATCTGCTGGTGGTGATTTACAGCCTGGGGCGCGGCGACCTGCTGGCCGGTCTCGGACCGTTTCGCGATGCCTGGCGACGGGAAGACCTGCAAGCCGCCGCCCATGTCGCGAGCCGCGACCTGGGTATCTGCGCCGACAGCGGCGAACAGCTGCTGGAGCGGGTGCAAGGGCATCTGCTGTGGGAGGCTTATCAGAGCTTTTTTGCGGTGATCTTTTGGTACTTCCTGTTGGGGCCGGTGGCGGCGCTGAGCTATCGCTTGCTGGCGCTGGCCGAAGAGCACAGTCAAAACCCGGCGGTGGTCGAGCGCGCGGCACAATTGCGCCACGCCTTCGATTGGGTGCCCGTGCGTTTGCTGGCCGCGAGCCTGGCGCTGGTCGGCAACTTTGTGGCAGTCAGCCGCGTGATGTTGCATGAACTGTTGAACTGGAACATCAGCGCCGCCCAATTGATCGAAAAGGTCGGGCTGGTCGCCGGTGAAATCCCGGCGCCCGTGGTCGGCCCCGACGGCATCAACAGCCTCGACCAGATCTGGGAACTGTTGCTGCGCGCCGCGGTGCTCTGGTACGCCGGTTTCGCCCTGTGGACGGTACTTCCTTGAGTTGTAGAACCTGTGGTTAGGGGCTTGTCTGTGGTGAGGTGACTGGTTTGCTGTGGCGATGGGGCTTCTGTTGGTGATGGGGCTTGCCTGCTGTGGTGAGGGGGCTTCTGTTGGTGATGGGGCTTGCCTGCTGTGGTGATGGGGCTTCTGTTGGTGATGGGGCATGCCTGCTGTGGTGAGGGGCTTCTATAGGTGATGGGGCTTTTGTGGTGATAGGGCTTCTGTGGCGAGGGGGCTTGCCCCCGTTGGGTGGCGAAGCCGCCCCGGCAATTCTCCCCTAATACCGTAATTGCAGGTTTTACGACTGCTGCGCAGCCGAACGGGGGCAAGCCCCCTCGCCACAGAAGCCCCCTGACCGCAGAAGTCCCCCGAAGACCCCTGCTGTCGCCGTTAACCTTAAGTTACAAAACCTCCCGCCGATTTAAGCTATACAGAGATAGCGCCGAATAGTGGCTATCTGCCGTCGACCTGCGCCTGCCAATAAAAATAAGAATTCCAAGGGAGACTTCACAGTGAAGAGCTTGCTCTATCCCGCCGTTGCGCTAATGAACCGCCTGAGCTTCGGCATGAAGTTCAGCCTGATCAGCGTGTTGTTCCTGGTGCCGATGCTGGTGACCAACTTCTATCTGGTGCGCGACTCTTATCGTGAATTCCAGGGCACCCAGGTCGAACTGCAAAGCCTTGATCTGCTGGGCAGCAGCCTGACCTTGCGTCGCGATCTGGAAACCCTGAACAACCAGGTGCAGATCAACGTCACGCTTGGCCAGTCGGGCAAGGCCGGCAATATCGAGTCGACGATCACCACGCTGGAGCAAGGCGTTCTCGCCCGTTTGCAAGGGTTGACCGCGATGACCATCGACCCGGAGCAGATCAAGGTGTTCGATGGCAAACGCGATGAAATGATTGCCGCGTTCAAGGCCCAGCAAGCGGAAAAATCCTTGCAAAGCAAAAGTGGCATGATCGGCAAATTGCTCGGCAATGCGCAGATTCTCAGCCAGATCATCGCCACTCAGGCCGGTTTGAGTCGCGACAGCCAGAGCGACATGCGCCAACTCAGCGAACTCCTGACCAGCGTCACGCCGGCTGTCACGCAGATGCTGGGCGAGGGCCGGGCGATGGGTTCGTTGTCGCTGGGGCAGGGCTTTCTCAATTCGGCGTCGAGCACCCGTTTTGACGAGTTGCTGGCGCAGATCGAGAAGCTCCAGGGCGAATACGCGCTGAAATTGCAGGACGCCCTGGGCTCCAGCAAAGCGGCGCACGAAGCCCTGGCGGCTACGGCCGATGGCAGCAAGGCGTCGCTGAAAAAGGCCAGTGAGCTGTTCGAAGAGCAGGTGGTGATGGCGGATACGCTCGATGCGCCGTGGCAGGGTTTTTACGATCACGTCACCGCGCTGATGGACCAGACTTACCAACTCAACGACGCGACCCTGAAATTTCTCGGCACCCAGTTGCAGCAGCGGCTGGAGCAAAACCGTACGCACATGGTCCTGCAAGCCGTGGCGTTGTCGGTGGTGTTCGTGCTGATTTTTTACCTCTACGGCGGCTTCTACGCCTCGACCCGCACCACCCTCAAACGCCTTGGCGCAATGATGGATAAAGTCGCGGCGGGCGACATGACCGTGAACTTCCGCGCACAAAGCCGCGATGAACTGGGCGAATTGGGCGAGGTGTTTAACGGCACCGTGAAGAAAATCCATGACCTGATCGAACGCGTCGGCCAGACCGTCAACGAGGTCGAGCGCCAGGCCGGGCAGGTTGAAATTGTTTCCGCGCAAAGTAACCAGGCCGTGGCGGGGCAGCGCTCGCAGATCGAACAAGTCGCTACGGCGATGAACCAGATGTCGGCCACCTCCCTCGAAGTGGCACGCAGCGCCGCCGCGGCGGTCAGCAGCGCCCACAGCGTCAACGACGAAACCATCAGCGGTCGCGGGCTGGTGGAATCGCAGCAAGGCAGCATCGCGGCACTGGCCAGCGAGATCGATCAGTCGGTGTTGGTGATCAATCAATTGGCCAGCGACAGCCAATCCATCAGTCGCGTGCTGGAAGTGATCAAGAGCATCGCCGAGCAGACCAACCTGCTGGCGCTCAACGCGGCCATCGAAGCGGCTCGGGCCGGTGAGCAAGGCCGAGGTTTCGCGGTGGTGGCCGACGAGGTCCGGACCCTGGCCAAACGCACCCAGCAATCGACCGAAGAAATCGAACAGATGATCGCCAAGCTCCACAGCGGCGTCGGTGCAGCGGTGAAAGCCATGGGCGTCAGCCATCAGATGGCCGACGGCACGGTCGGGCAGTCGGAAAAGGTCCAGCAGGCGTTGGAAAATATCCTCGGCGCGGTCGGCATGATCGTCGACCAGAACCAACAGATTGCTGCCGCCGTCGAGCAGCAGACCGCCGTGGCGCATGACATTGACCAGAACATTGTCGAGATCAACCGCGCGGGTGAACGCACCGCTGAAGGGGCGCATCAGACTGAGGACGCCAGCCGCGCGTTGTCGGCCCAGGTGGTGGAATTGAAACAACTGATCAGCGCGTTCCGTGTCTGAAAACTCACCCGAAAGGTGGGAGCGGGCTTGCTCGCACCGGCGCTCCCACCGTTTTTTTGCGCACAGTCTGTAGTATTTGTTTTCGACTGAAGTCAGCTGTTTCCTGATTTTCTACGGCCGCTGGTATTTGGTCTTCAATCAAGGATGATCAAGCACTCTGACCTGCCCTGAGGAGGCGCGGTTATGTCTGTCGCAACTACTGGAGTCCAGGGGCACTGCGCGCACTGCGGAAGTACGCGGTTGCTTGAACCCTGGCAGCTCAACGCTATCGCCATCGACGAATCGTTCGCCTGTTCCCAGTGCCATAAAGCCTTGCAGCTGCGCGATCCGAAACAGATCAAGCGCTTCAAGTCTCTTGATTCACTGACGTTATTGCGCGCCAGCACCCGGGTGACGGTGTGCACGGCGTTGCTGGTGGCGCTGGTGATGGAATGGGTTGGCATCCTCAGCGTCGTCGAGCAGCTGAATTTTTCGCTGATCGCGATTCTGTTCTATTGCGCGGTCATTCAGTTCGCCAGACACCGGCAGCACATCACCCTGGTTCTGGAGGCCGCCAAGGCCCACGTCGACTGACTACCAGTTGAACAGCTCACAGGCATTGGCCGTGCTCGCCGCCGCCAATTGCGCGGGGCTGATCGCCATGATCTGCGCGAGCGCCGAGCAGATCGCCGGCAGGTGCGCCGGGCTGTTGCGTAAACCGGCGAACATGGCGGGCGCCATGTCCGGCGAGTCGGTTTCCAGCACCACCGACGCCAGCGGCAACTCGGCCAGCACCCGGTGCATGCGCAACGCCTGTGGCCAGGTCGCGGCGCCGCCGAGACCGAGTTTGAACCCGAGCTTGATGTATTCGCGGGCCTCTTCCTGACTGCCGGCGAAGGCGTGAATGATGCCCGCGCGTTTCAACCTGAAGCGCTTGAGCGTGGCAATCACCGCCGCGTGGCTGCGCCGCACATGAATCAACGCCGGCAGATTGAAATCCGCCGCCAGTTGCAGTTGCGCCTCGAACAGCGCTTGCTGGCGTTCACGGTCGAGGGTGTCGATGAAGTAATCCAGGCCGATTTCGCCCACGGCGCACAGCTGTCGATGACCGTTGAAGCGACTCAGCCAATCACCGAGTTCGGGCAAATCTTGCGGCCGATGCTGATCCAGATAAACCGGGTGCAGACCGAACGCCGCATGCAGGTCCGGATCGCTTTGCACCAAATCCCAGACCCGCTGCCAGTTGCCCTGATAAACCCCCAGCACCACCATCCGCCGCACCCCGAGCGCGCGACTTTCAGCGAGCAGCGCCGGGCGATCTTCGTCGAAGTCCGGAAAATCCAGATGCGTGTGGCTGTCGATCAGCTCCACGGGTCAGTCCTGGCGAATACGCTGCTTGAAGGTCCGCGCGATGGCCTGCACGCCGGGTTGGTAATCGGACTGCTCAATGGCGGCCAGTGCCAGCTCCAGGGCCTTGTCGGCGATCAGTTGGTGTTGCTGCGCCATCGCATTGACCGGCAACGGCAGGAAGTCCAGCAACTGCGTATCGCCGAAAGTACCGAGGCGCAGCGGGCGGGATTTCAGCGGGAAGTCGTGCAGTGCGTCGAACACACCCTGCAACAGCACGTAGGAAGTGGTTACCAGCGCGTCGGGCAAATGCCCCAGGCGCTGAAGCAATTCTTCCATCAGTTGTTTGCCGCACTCGCGGCTGAATGACTCGCCGTGTTCGATCAGCACTTCGCCGTTGAACCCGGCCAGCGCTTCCTTGAACCCGGCGGCGCGCTCCTGACTGATGCTCAACTCGGGACGTGCGCCGATCAGTGCAATCTGCTTGGGCAACGGCTCGAGCAGGCTGTGGGTCAGTTGCCGGCTGGCTTCGCGGTCGTCGCTGATCACCGAGCAGAAATGCTCAGGCTCCATGACCCGGTCGATGGCGATGATCGGAATGCCTTTGGCCTGCAACTGGCGATAACTGTCGTCGCCGCTCGGCAGGCAACTGGCGACGATCAAGGCGTCGCAACGGCGGGCGCGGAACAGTTGCAGCAATTGCCGTTCGCTGTCCGGTGCATCGTCGGAACTGGCGATCAGCAACTGATAGCCACGGGCCCGTGCCCCTTGCTCCAGCAGCTTGGCAATTCGCGCGTAACTGGGGTTTTCCAGGTCCGGCAGAATAAAACCCAGGGTGCGGGTATGCCGACTGCGCAACCCGGCCGCCTGCGGGTTGGGCGTAAAGCCGTGTTGTTCGACGACGGCGCGCACGCGCTCGACGGTGGCGCTGCTGATGCGTTGCTGTTCGGCCTTGCCATTGATGACATAGCTGGCGGTGGTCACGGACACACCGGCCAATTGGGCGATATCACTGAGTTTCAACTCGGGAGTTCCTTGTTTTTCGGCCGACATTGGCGCCAATCCTAACCGATCAGGCAGACGACGATGGCGTTCGCGTATCCGGCACTTTGGGCTTCAACGAGGGGGCGTAATCGAGTAACGTACGAAACATTCTAGATTAAACGTTTCAGCAGGCGTATTTTCTGCGTTATAGGTGCATTTGGCCGGTTCTGCCGTGAAACCGCCAAAAGTGCCGCTTAAGCGCCTAAGCTGATTCATTCAAAACAATACCTGGCGTCCACAGGCGCCAAAAAGGAGAAAGCATGCTCGAGCTCACCGTAGAGCAGATTTCCATGGGCCAATCGGCCGTGGATAAGGGCACAGCCTTGCAGTTGCTGGCCCAGCACCTGGTTGCCGATGGCTTGGTCGCCGACGGATACCTCGCCGGTTTGCAGGCGCGTGAAACCCAGGGCTCGACCTTTCTCGGTCAAGGTATTGCCATCCCCCACGGCACGCCTGAAACCCGCGACCAGGTGTTTGCCACCGGCGTGCGGCTGATGCAGTTTCCCGACGGAGTGGATTGGGGTGACGGCCAGATCGTTTACCTCGCAATCGCTATCGCCGCCCAGTCCGATGAACATCTGCGCCTCCTGCAACTGTTGACCCGCGCCCTCGGCGAGACCGATCTGGGCCAGGCCTTGCGCCGCGCCAGTTCCGCAGAAGCCTTGCTCAAACTGTTGCAAGGCGCGCCACAGGCACTGGCGCTGGATGCGCAGATGATCGGCCTCGGCGTGTCGGCCGACGACTTTGAAGAACTGGTCTGGCGCGGCGCGCGTCTGCTGCGCCAGGCCGATTGCGTGAGCAACGGTTTCGCCGCCGTGCTGCAACAAGTCGAAGCGCTGCCGCTGGGCGATGGCTTGTGGTGGTTGCACAGCGAGCAAACCGTGAAGCGTCCGGGCCTGGCCTTTGTCACGCCGGACAAACCGATGCGCTACCTCGGCCAGCCGCTCAGTGGTCTGTTCTGCCTGGCCAGCCTCGGCGAGGCGCATCAAGCGTTGCTCGAACGCTTGTGTGCGTTGCTGATCGAAGGGCGCGGCCATGAACTGGGCCGCGCCACCAGCAGCCGTAAGGTGCTCGAAGTGCTGGGCGGCGAACTGCCGGCGGATTGGCCGAGCGCGCGCATCGCCCTGGCCAATGCCCACGGCTTGCACGCACGGCCGGCGAAGATCCTCGCGCAACTGGCGAAAAGTTTCGACGGCGAGATCCGCGTGCGCATCGTCGACGGTCAGGACAGCGCGGTGTCGGTCAAGAGCTTGAGCAAACTGCTCAGCCTCGGCGCCCGTCGTGGTCAGGTGCTGGAATTCATCGCAGAACCGAGCAGCGCCGCCGATGCCTTGCCGGCGTTGCTGGCCGCCGTCGAAGCCGGCCTCGGCGAAGAAGTCGAGCCGTTGCCGGCCGTGAGCCAGCAGCGCGAAGTCATTGCCGATGTGGCTGAGGTGCTGCTCGCACCGAAATCCGGCAGTCTGCTGCAAGCCATCGCCGCCGCGCCGGGCATCGCCATCGGCCCGGCGCACATCCAGGTGCTGCAAACCATCGAATACCCGCTGCGCGGTGAGTCCGCCGCCATCGAGCGCGAGCGGCTCAAGCACGCGTTGGCGGACGTGCGCCGTGACATCGAAGGCCTGATCACGCGCAGCACCTCCAACGCCATTCGCGAGATTTTCATCACGCACCAGGAAATGCTCGACGACCCGGAACTGACCGATGAAGTCGACACCCGCCTCAAGCAGGGCGAAAGCGCCGAAGCGGCGTGGATGGCGGTGATCGAAGCGGCGGCCAGACAACAGGAATCGCTGCAGGACGCCTTGCTCGCCGAACGTGCCGCCGACTTGCGCGACATTGGTCGTCGCGTGCTGGCGCAATTGCGTGGCGTCGAAACGCCGAGCGAACCGGATCAGCCGTACATTCTGGTGATGGACGAGGTCGGTCCGTCCGACGTGGCGCGGCTGGACCTGGCCCGCGTCGCCGGCATACTCACGGCCCGTGGCGGCGCAACCGCGCACAGTGCCATCGTCGCCCGTGCGCTGGGGATTCCGGCACTGGTCGGCGCCGGTGCGGCGGTGTTGCTGCTGGCGCCGGGCATGCCGTTGTTGATTGATGGCCAGCGCGGACGGTTGCACGTGGATGCTGATGCCGCGACGTTGCAGCGCGCCACCGAAGAGCGCGACACCCGCGAGCTGCGCTTGAAAGCGGCGAGTGAGCAACGCCATCAACCGGCGCTGACCACCGATGGCCATGCGGTCGAAGTGTTCGCCAACATTGGCGAGAGCGCGGGTGTCATCCGCGCGGTGGAGCAGGGCGCCGAAGGCATCGGCCTGCTGCGCACCGAACTGATTTTCATGGCGCACTCGCAAGCGCCGGATGAAGCGACCCAGGAAATCGAATACCGCCGCGTGCTCGATGGCCTCGCCGGTCGACCGTTGGTGGTGCGCACCCTCGACGTCGGCGGCGACAAACCGCTGCCGTATTGGCCTATCGCCAAAGAAGAAAACCCGTTCCTCGGCGTGCGCGGCATTCGCCTGACGCTGCAACGTCCGCAAATCATGGAAGCGCAGTTGCGCGCCTTGCTGCGTGCCGCCGACAACCGTCCGCTGCGCATCATGTTTCCGATGGTTGGCAGCGTCGACGAGTGGCGCCAGGCGCGGGACATGACCGAGCGACTGCGTCGGAAAATCCCGGTGGCTGATTTGCAACTGGGGATCATGATCGAAGTGCCGTCGGCGGCATTGCTGGCGCCGGTGCTGGCCAGGGAAGTGGACTTTTTCAGCGTCGGCACCAACGACCTGACCCAATACACCTTGGCCATCGACCGTGGTCATCCGACCTTGTCGGCCCAGGCTGACGGCTTGCACCCGGCGGTGCTGCAACTGATCGACTTCACCGTGCGCGCGGCCCATGCCAACGGCAAATGGGTCGGCGTGTGCGGCGAACTCGCGGCCGATCCGCTGGCGGTGCCGGTGCTGGTCGGCCTCGGTGTCGATGAGCTGAGCGTGTCCGGTCGCAGCATTGCCGAGGTCAAGGCGCGCATCCGCGAACTCAGCCTGACCCAGGTGCAAATCCTTGCCCGCCAGGCGCTGGCCGTGGGCAGCGCGAATGAAGTGCGCGCACTCGTGGAGGCCCTGTAATGGCCAGAATTCTTACGCTGACCCTCAATCCCGCGCTGGACCTCACCGTCCAGTTACCGCGCCTGGACGCCGGTCAGGTCAATCGCAGCGACGCGATGCACACCCACGCCGCCGGCAAGGGCGTGAACGTGGCGCAAGTGCTGGCGGACCTCGGGCATCAACTGACGGTCAGCGGCTTCCTCGGCGAGGACAACCCTCAAGCGTTCGAAACCTTGTTTGCCAAACGCGGGTTTGTCGACGCCTTCCTCCGCGTTCCGGGCGAGACGCGCAGCAACCTCAAACTGGCCGAAAGCGACGGACGCATCACCGACATCAACGGCCCGGGCCCGCAGGTCAGTGCGGCAGCGCAGCAGGCGTTGCTGGAGCGACTGGAGCAGATTGCGCCCGGCCACGATGCCGTCGTCGTCGCCGGCAGTTTGCCGCAAGGCATCAGTCCCGAGTGGTTACAGGCATTGATCCTGCGTTTGAAAAGCCTGGGTCTGAAAGTCGCCCTCGACACCAGCGGTGAGGCGTTGCGAGCGGCGCTCAAGTCCGGCCCGTGGCTGATCAAACCGAACACCGAAGAACTCGCCGATGCGCTCGGTTGCGAGGTGATTTCGCTGGCGGCGCAGGCGCAGGAGGCGAGTCGATTGCACGCCCAGGGGATCGAGCATGTGGTGATTTCTCACGGTGCCGATGGCGTGAACTGGTTCAGTGTCGGCGCGGCGCTGCACGCCACGCCGCCCAAGGTCAGCGTCGCCAGCACGGTGGGCGCGGGCGATTCGTTATTGGCCGGCATGCTCCATGGTTTGCTCAGTGCCGACACCCCTGAACAAACCCTGCGCACGGCCACGGCGATTGCCGCCATGGCGGTCACCCAGATCGGTTTCGGCATTGGCGATGCGGCGCACCTGGCGCGGCTCGAACAGGGTGTGCGCGTGCGCCTCCTGACAGAACAATAAGAGGGATTGTCATGAAGTTAGCCATTGTTACGGCTTGCCCGAACGGCATGGTCACCAGTGTGCTGTGCGCGCGGTTGCTGGATGCCGCCGCTCAGCGTCAGGGCTGGAGCACCAGTGTCGAAGTGGTGGATGCCGCGCACCCGGAACGCCAGTTGTCGGCGGCCACGATTGCGGCGGCCGAGTGGGTGTTGCTGGTCAGCAGCGGGGCGGTGGACTTGTCGCGATTTGTCGGTAAGCGGGTGTTCCAAAGCACCCCGGCGCAGGCCTTGCAAGATGTAGAAGCGGTGCTGCGTCGCGGGGCTGAAGAGGCGCAGGTTTACGTCGCGCCCCAAGCGGTCGCCGAGCCTGCCGCCCCGGCGAAAAACGCCCCGCGCCTGGTCGCGATCACTGCGTGCCCGACCGGCGTCGCGCACACGTTCATGGCCGCCGAAGCTTTGCAGCAAGCGGCCAAGCGTCTGGGCTACGACCTGCAAGTGGAAACCCAGGGCTCGGTGGGCGCGCGTAATCCGTTGAGCGCCGCCGCGATTGCCGAGGCTGACGTGGTGCTGCTGGCCTGTGATATCGAAGTGGCGACCGAGCGTTTCGCCGGCAAGAAGATCTACCGTTGCGGCACCGGCATCGCCTTGAAACACGCCGAGGCGACGCTGAACAAAGCGCTGGCCGAGGGCCAACCGGAAACCGCCACGACCGGTGCCAACGCCCCGGCCAGGCAAGAGAAAGCCGGCGTCTATAAACACCTGCTGACCGGTGTCTCGTTCATGCTGCCGATGGTGGTGGCGGGCGGTTTGATGATCGCGTTGTCGTTCGTGTTCGGCATCACTGCGTTCAAGGAACCGGGCACGTTGGCGGCGGCGCTGATGCAGATCGGCGGCGAGACCGCGTTCAAACTGATGGTGCCGCTGCTGGCGGGTTACATCGCGTACTCGATTGCCGACCGTCCGGGCCTTGCGCCGGGGATGATCGGCGGGCTGCTGGCAAGCACGCTGGGCGCCGGGTTTATCGGCGGGATCATTGCCGGTTTTATCGCCGGTTATGCCGCGCAGGCGATCAACCGTTACGCGCGTCTGCCGCAAAGCCTTGAGGCGCTGAAACCGATTCTGATCATCCCGTTGCTGGCGAGTCTGTTCACCGGGCTGGTGATGATTTACGTGGTCGGCAAACCCGTGGCCGGGATGCTCGAAGGGCTCACGCATTTCCTCGACAGCATGGGCACCACCAACGCGATTCTGCTCGGCGTGCTGCTTGGCGGCATGATGTGCGTCGACCTCGGCGGGCCGATCAACAAGGCTGCGTATGCGTTTTCGGTCGGGCTGCTGGCGTCGCAGAGTTATGCACCGATGGCCGCGACCATGGCCGCCGGCATGGTGCCGCCGATTGGCTTGGGCATCGCCACGTTCATCGCCCGGCGCAAGTTTGCCCAGACCGAGCGCGAGGCCGGTAAAGCCGCGTTGGTGCTGGGGCTGTGTTTCATCTCGGAAGGGGCGATTCCGTTTGCCGCGAAAGACCCGTTGCGGGTGATTCCGGCGAGCATTGCCGGCGGTGCGCTGTCCGGTGCGCTGTCGATGTACTTCGGCTGCAAACTGATGGCGCCGCACGGTGGCTTGTTCGTGTTGGCGATCCCGAACGCGATCAACCACGCGTTGCTGTATTTGCTGGCGATTGTCGCCGGGAGCCTGCTGACAGCGGTGGCGTATGCGCTGCTCAAGCGCCCGGAAGTGGTCGAGCTGGCGGTAGAGCCCGTCAACGCCTGATACCCAACTCCTGTGGGAGCGGGCTTGCTCGCGAAGGCGATTTAACATTCAACAAAGATGTTGGCTGTCAGACCGCTTTCGCGAGCAAGCCCGCTCCCACAGTTGATTGGGGTGGGTCAGTAGACGTCGCGGCGGTAGCGGCCTTGTTCGATCAGGCGGTCAACCTCCGCTATTCCGAGCACTTCGTTGAGCACGTGGTCCACGCCCGAGGCCATGCCTTGCAAGCTGCCGCAGATGTAGATGACCGCACCTTCAGCCAGCCATTTCTTCAATTCCCCGGCCGACTCACGCAGTCGATCCTGCACATAAATCTTCTCGGCCTGATCCCTGGAAAACGCCAGGTCCAGGCGTTCCAGATCACCCTCGATCAACCAGCCTTCCAGCTCATCGCGGCAGAGGAAATCATGCTGGCGATTGCGCTCGCCAAACAGCAGCCAATGCCGTTGCTGACCGTCGGCAATCCGCGCCTTGAGCAAGCTGCGCAGTCCGGCCAGTCCGGTGCCGTTGCCCAGCAGGATCATCGGCACCGGTTCGCTCGGCAGGTGAAAACCACTGTTGCGCCGTACCCGCAGGCTGACGCTGGCGCCCACTGGCGCATGTTCGGTCAACCAGCCAGAGCCGATGCCCAGGCTGCCGTCGGCGTGCACTTCCTGGCGCACGATCAGCTCCAGAATGCCGTCGGCGGCAATCGAGGCGATGGAATATTCACGCATGGCCAGCGGCACCAGCGCGTCCGCCAACGCCTGCGCATGCAGGCCGACCAGGTGCGCCCGGTTCTGCGGTAGCTGTCGACTGGCGAGGGCTTGTTCCAACGGTTGCGACAGGCCGTCGAGGGTGATTACGGCCCGGCCGTCGATGCCCAAGCCATCGAGGAAATGCTCGATGGCCCAAGGGCAATTGCGCGGCAGCACTTCGACCAGATCACCGGCCAGCCAGCTGCTGGTGGTCGGGGCGCTGAGCCCCAGCAGGTACACCGGCGAACCGCTGCTGTCCGGGTTCATCAGTTCGCGGCGGGTCAGCGTCCAGTTGTCATAGCTCGGCGCTTGCCACATGTCGACGGGCGCCTGGCCTGTCAGCAAGCCGAGTTGCTGTTGCCAGTGACGCAAGGCGTAGGGGTCGCCGCTGTCGACTTCCACCGGTGCGAACAGCGTCTTGCCGCCATGCTCGCCGAGCCAGGTGTGCAAGCGTCGGGCGAAACCGCAGAAGTGTTGGTACTGGCGATCACCGAGACCCAGCACGGCGTAGTTCAAGCGCTCCAGGCTCGACGCGCGACCCAGCACCTTGCGCTCGAAACCACGGGCACTGTCCGGTGCCTGGCCGTCGCCAAAGGTGCTGACCACGAACAGCGCATTGTTCGATTCCTGCAAGTCCTGTTCGCTGACGCTCGCCAAGGGTTGAACCTTTACCGGTAACCCGGCGGCCTGCAATTGCCCGGCCGTCTGCCACGCCAATTGCTCGGCGAAACCGCTCTGGCTGGCGAAGCCGATCAGCCACGCCGGCGCATCGCTGTCCGGTTGCTGGAGGCCTTTGCGCGCGTCCTTGATCTGTTTTTTCTTGCGCCGACGATCGAGGTACAACAGCCAGCCGGTGACAAAAAACAGCGGCATGGTCAGTGCGGTGAGCGTCAGGATGATGCGGCCGACGATGCCGAAGTAGCTGCCGACGTGCAGTGCGTAAATGCTGGTCAGCAGTTGCGCCTTGAAGCTCTTGTCGCTGTAGCGGTCGTGACGGGCGACGATGCCGGTCGCCGGATTGAGGGTGATCTGGTTCAGCGCGCGGTCGTGGGGCGACGTTTTCAACAGGTAGTACACGGTCGCGGGTTGCCCGGCCACCGGCGGCATGCGCACGTTGTAGGCGCTCAGGCCCGGCCCGGCGGCGCTGTAGATGCTGCTCCACATCGCGGCGTAATCGGCAGTCGGCGCCGGGCCGGCCGGTGCAGGACCGCGATTGCGCACGCGCTCGTTTTGCGGCGCATCGGAAAGCAGTCGGGTCAGGCCTTTGCTGTACCACTCGTAGGACCAGAATAACCCGGTCAGCGCCGCCAGCAGATAGAACACCAGGCACCAGGTGCCGGCCACCGAGTGCAAATCCCAATTGAAGCTGCGGCCCTTTTTCTTCCAGTCCAGGGTCAGCCAGGCCCGCCAGCTTTTCCACAGGCGCGGCCAGCGCAGGTAGAGGCCGGACAGGCAGAAGAAGACGAGGATCAGCGTGCACGCGCCGGTGATGTTGCGGCCGGTATCACCCATGGCGAGGAAGCGGTGCAGTTGCAGCACAAAGCCGAAAAAGTCCTGGCCCTTGGCGTCGCCCATGAACTCGGCGGTGTACGGATCGAAGTAGCGCATCTCGCCACGGCGTTCGCCCGGTGGCGGGGTGAAATACACCTTGCCCGCGTTGCCGCTGTCGGTCTCGACGGTCAGCATCGAGACTTTCTTGCCGGCGGCGGCTTCCATGCGCTCGACCAGTTCGGCGGGCGGCAGGACGCCGGCGACCTGCTTCTGCACCTGCAACACGGAGGGGTTGAGCACGCTCAGGATTTCGTCCTGAAACGACACCGTCGCCCCGGTGATGCCCATCAGGGCCAGGACCAGCCCGGCGCTGATGCCGAAAAACCAGTGCAACTGGAACAGGGTTTTCTTCAACACGTCGCTCGCCTTGTTCGTTCGAAAATAGTCATCACGGCGCGCATTATGCCGTGGGTTGTCGAGAAACATTCTTTTTTACGCACAAAAGCCCCGCTCATGAAGATGAACGGGGCCTGTTGCTGATTCCAGCCTGCATCCGGTCCTGAGGGCTTCCGTGGTGACAGGGCTTCTGTTGCAAAAGGTCTTCTGTGGCAAGGAGGCTTCTGTGGCGAGGGGGCTTGCCCCCGTTGGGTGGCGAAGCCGCCCCGGCAATTCTCCCGTCAACCGTGATTGCAGGTTTTGCGACTGCTGCGCAGTCGAACGGGGGCAAGCCCCCTCGCCACAGAAGACTCCTCTGCCACAGAAGCCCCTAGCCACAGAAGCCCCCTCATCCACAGAAGTCCCCCCACCACGGAGCTCATCACACCTCGATCAGAAGTGGAAGTTGGTGCTCAGCAATGCCGTACGGCCCGCCGCCTGGTTGGCGAAGTGGGTCGAGAAGGCTTTGTCGTAGTAGGTTTCGTCGGTCAGGTTTTGCACGTTCAGTTGCAGGTCGACGTTTTTGCTCAGCTTGTAGGCCGCCATCGCGTCGTAACGAATGTAGGAGTCGACCATGGTGGTGTTGGCCACGCTGCCGAACACGTCGTCGACATAGAACGCACCGCCACCGATGGTCAGCTTCGGCGTGACCTGATAGGTCGTCCACAGGCTGGCGCTGTTTTTCGGCGTGTTAGGCAGTTCGTTGCCATCGTTGGCCTTGCCCAGCGGGCCGCCGTCGACTTGCTCGCTGTCCATGTAGGCGTAACCGGCGAAGATTTGCCATTTGTCGGTGAGCTTGCCGGTGGCCGACAATTCGACACCTTGCACGCGGGTCGTGCCGACGTTCTCGTACGACGTGGTGTCGACTTGGACGCGGGCGTTGTCCTTCTCGGTGCGGAAGATGTCGGCGGTCAGCGACAGACGATCATTCATCAAGTCCCACTTGGTGCCGATTTCGTAGTTCCGGGTGGTTTCCGGCTCCATGTCGCTGCTCAGCAGGTTACCGCTGCGATCCGGCGTGCCGCCCAGCGGGTTGCCGTCCTGGCCTTCGCCCAGGGTCGAGCCCGGTGGTGTGGCGGAGGTGGCGTACGACGCATAGATGCTGCCGTTTTCCGCCGGTTTGTAGACCACGCCGAACTGACCGGTGACGAACTCGCTGACGTCAGCGCCCTTGGCCGTGGTGGCGCCGGCAGCGGTGTAGCTTTTGTAATCGGTGTCGAAATGGTCGTAGCGCAGGCCCATGTTCACCAGCCACTGCTCGGACAATTCCAGGGTGTCGAACACATACAGCGCATACGTGTCGGCCGTGGTGTCGGTGCCGGCGTAGTTGCGCGAGATCGCACCGTTCCACGGGTCGCCCGGGGTCGGGCTGGACAGCGAGGTGCAGTTGTAATTGCTGGGCGCGCCAATCAGTGCCGGCGAGCAGTTAGTGGTCGACGCTGCGGTGCGCGGGGTGGTGTCGACGTTGACGTTGTACGAGGATTTCTGGCTTTCCTCGCGGCTCAACTCGATACCGGTGGCGAAGCTGTTCTTGAAGCCGGCGATGTACACGTCGCCAAACAGATCGGTCTGGTTGGTCGTGGTTTCGGTGTTGCTGACGCGGGTGTTGGCCCGGCGCCAGACGCTGCCATTGTTGACGTTGCCCTTGCTGTCGTCAGGCTGGGTCAGGATGTAATCCTGCATGCTGGTGCCGTGGCGCAGGGTGTTCTTGACGGTCAGCGCATCGCTCAGGTCGTGCTCGATGGCGAAGGTCGCGGTGTCGGTGCGGCCCTTGCGGAAGTCGCGGTCGTCCAGGCCGTAGAAGTTGCTGTGATCGCCACCGGAATACGGTTTGTCCGGATTGGCCTTGGTGCGCGCGGCCGAGCCGGCCAGCGGGATGGAG